>JAUIEG010000501.1 GCA_030428745.1 Alphaproteobacteria bacterium | reverse complement strand
ACGACGCAGGCGATTTACGCCAAGCGGCTGGTCGCCGAGGGTGTGCTTTCCGCCGAGGAAGTTGATGCGGAACAGGCGAATTTTCGTGATTTCCTCGAGGCCGAATTCGCCGCCGCCGAGGCCTTTAAACCGAACAAGGCCGATTGGCTCGACGGCCAGTGGTCGGGCTTCGTGCCGCCGGTGGACGATGATCGTCGCGGCGACACCGCGATCAAGATCGAGGAGCTGCAACAGATCGGCGCCGCGCTCACGCATTATCCGAAGACATTCAATATCCATAAAACCCTGGCGCGCATTCTCGATCAGAAGAAGAAAATGTTCGACGCGGGCGAAGGGATCGACTGGGCGACCGCTGAAGCGCTCGCTTTCGGATCGCTTTTGCGCGAAGGATTTGGCGTCCGGTTGTCGGGACAGGATTCTCGGCGCGGCACCTTCTCTCAGCGCCACGCTGTCTTCATCGATCAGGAAACGGAAAAAACCTATACGCCGCTGCGTCATCTCGATGGCGGAGAGGCGACGTTCGAGGTGCATGATTCAAGCCTCTCCGAATTTGCGGTGATGGGCTTTGAATATGGCTATTCGCTCGCCAATCCGAAATTCCTTGTTCTCTGGGAAGGGCAATTTGGCGATTTCGCCAATGGCGCGCAGACGATTATCGATCAGTTCATTTCGTCGGGCGAACGCAAATGGCTCAGAATGTGCGGCCTCGTCCTCCTCTTGCCACATGGCTATGAAGGTCAGGGCCCGGAACATTCCTCCGCGCGCCTTGAGCGGTTCCTCCAGCTTTGCGCCCAGGACAATATGCAGGTCGCGAACTGCACGACGCCGGCGAATTATTTCCATATTCTGCGCCGTCAGATGCGCCGGAATTTCCGCAAACCGCTCGTTCTGATGACGCCGAAATCGCTGTTGCGCCACAAGAAATGCGTCTCGACGCTGGAAGAGATGGGCCCCGGCTCTTCATTCCACCGTGTTCTCTGGGATGACGCTGAATATCGCCCCGGCTCGACGGTGAAGCTTGTTTCCGATTCCAAGATCAAGCGGGTCGTTATGTGCGCCGGCAAGGTCTATTACGATCTTCTGGAAGAGCGCGAAAAACGCGGCGTCGATAATGTCTATCTGTTGCGCGTTGAACAGTTTTACCCATTCCCGGCCATGTCGATCATCAATGAGCTGCAGCGTTTCCGGAATGCGGAGATGATCTGGTGTCAGGAAGAGCCGAAGAATATGGGCGCATGGTTCTTCATGGACCCTAACCTTGAATGGGCCCTCGGCCAGATCGACGCCAAACACAAACGGCCGCGCTATGTGGGCCGGGCCGCGGCGGCGTCGCCAGCGACAGGGCTCATGAGCCGGCACAAGCAGGAACTTGCAGAATTTCTAGACGAGGCGCTGACCGTTTAAGCGGCCACGTCATTGGAGATAAAACATGACGACCGAAATCCGTGTCCCGACCCTTGGCGAAAGCGTTACCGAGGCGACGATTGCGAAGTGGATGAAGAAAGAAGGCGACGCCGTGGCTGTCGACGAGCCGCTGGTGGAGCTCGAAACTGACAAAGTGTCGGTGGAAGTGCCTGCGCCCGCCGCAGGCGTTCTTGCTTCAATTTCCGCGCAGGAAGGCGACACGGTTGAAGTTGATGCGCTTCTCGGCGCCATTGAGGCTGGCGGCGCGCCGGCGGCCAAAAAGGAAACCAAGGCTGCTGCGCCGAAGAAAGCCGAGCCTTCCCAGGACGGCGAAGAGATTGAAGTCAAAGTTCCGGCCTCGGGTGAAAGCGTCACCGAAGCCGACATTGGCGAATGGTTCAAAAAACCCGGCGACGCCGTTGAAATCGACGAGCCGCTGGTGAGCCTTGAAACCGACAAGGCGGCGATGGACGTGCCGGCGCCGGCGTCAGGCGTTTTGAAAGAAGTCCGGGCCAAAGAAGGCGATACGGTCGAAGTCGGAACCGTGATCGCAATCATCGTTGAGGGCGCCGGCGCGGCCAAGCCCAATGGCGCCGCCGCGAATGGCGTCAACGATCCGTCGCCGCGTGAAGTCGCCGCCTCGGGTGAGAGCGTTATGGAAGGCGCACGCGAGCGGACTTCGGCGGAATTGTCCCCGGCGCCGCGCCGGGTCGTCGCCGAGCGCGGTCTTGACCCGTCAGCGATCGAAGGCACCGGCAAGGATGGGCGCGTCACCAAGGGCGATGCGCTGCGCGCCGAGGCAAAACCTGCACAAGCAAAAGCGCCGTCTGCGCCGCGTGACCTTGGTCCGCGCGAGGAGCGGGTGAAAATGTCCCGCCTGCGCCAGACCATCGCGCGCCGCCTGAAAGAGGCGCAGGACACTGCGGCGATGCTGACGACCTTCAACGACGTCGACATGACGGCGGTGATGGAGCTGCGCTCTCAGTATAAGGATCTTTTCGACAAAAAACACGGCATCAAGCTTGGTTTCATGTCGTTCTTCGTCAAAGCATGCGTCCATGCGCTGAAAGAAGTGCCGGACGTCAACGCGGAGATCGATGGAACCGACATCATCTACAAGAACCACTACGACATTGGCGTCGCGGTGGGGACTGACAAAGGCCTCGTTGTGCCGATCATCCGCGATGCGGACTTGAAATCCATGGCGGAGATCGAGCTTGAAATCGCTGAATATGGCCGTTAGGCGCGCGACGGCAATTTGAAGCTCGAAGATATGCAGGGCGGCACCTTCACCATTTCCAATGGCGGCGTTTACGGCTCGCTCCTGTCGACGCCGATTTTGAATCAGCCGCAATCGGGCATTCTCGGCATGCACCGCATCGAGCAACGGCCTATCGCCCGGAACGGCGAAGTTGTTATCCGCCCGATGATGTATCTCGCCATGTCCTATGATCACCGCATTGTTGACGGCAAAGGCGCCGTCACCTTCCTTGTGCGTGTGAAGGAAAACCTCGAAGACCCGCAGCGCCTGCTGCTCGATCTTTAG
>JAUIEG010000500.1 GCA_030428745.1 Alphaproteobacteria bacterium | reverse complement strand
CCTTATCACCTATGGCGTGCTCACTATCCGGCTCATCGGCCGTTACCACGCCGAGACCGCCTCGACCCGCTCCGACGCGGCGTCGATCCGACTGAACTGGATCACCCAGGTCTTTGCCGGATTTGCTGCACTAACCGTAATCGACGCCGTACGTATGTTCACGCGCAGCCTACAAAGCCCGCTGATGGAAACTCTCGCCTATGCCGGTGTCCTGACAGCAGGCGGCGCGCTTATGGGCGCGCTGGTTTGGCGCGCCATCACCCAGCCAGATTATTTCAAGGGACTGGCGGAAAGCGAACGCGCCAGTCCGCCGGAAATAACGCCAGCTCCCGCAGACGAAACCCTGTTCCTGCGTATTGACGAAAAAATCCGCGCGGATGCGCTCCATCGCCAGCCGCACCTGACCCTGTCCGAAGTCGCTTCGGTCGCCAATCTGACGGAACGCGACGTCTCCCGCGCGATTAACGCGAACGCCCGGCGCAGCTTTTGCGACTATATCAACGCATTCCGGGTCAGCGATGTCTGCGCAATGCTGAACGCCCGGCCCGACGCGACAATCCTCGACATCGCCTTTGAGGCGGGCTTCACCTCAAAATCGAGCTTCAATGCGGTCTTCAAGAAAGAGCTGGGCGAAACACCTAGCGAATACCGTCGCCGCACCGCCCAAGATCACTGATCAGGACGTCCGAAAACACGTATCTGGACGACGCGCGCGCCCAAGACGGCCAGAAATCTCACCCGCACCAACCCGGGAGAGCCCCATGAACGTCCACCGCCTTTTCGCCGCCGCCGCGACCCTATTGGTCAGCGCCTGCGCCACGCAAACCGCGCCGCCAGCCGATATCGCTATCAAGAACGTCAACGTCATTCCTATGACGGACGAAACAGTCCTGCCTGGACGCACCGTTTTTATTCGCGACGGCCGTATCGCTTTGATCTCGGATAGCCGCCATGCAGCGACAGCGCGCGCAACAAAAGTTATTGACGGCGGTAACGCCTATCTCATCCCCGGCCTTGCAGACATGCACGCCCATCTGGGCCTTGTCCTTCCCTGGGATGGCGATCCAACGCACGATGGCAAGGCCCGTGACCTTTGTCTCTATCTGCCCAATGGCGTCACCAAAATTCGCAATATGCGCGGCACGCCAGGCGACCTAGAGCTGCGCGAAGAACTGCGAAGTGGATTGCTAACCGGCCCTGAACTGCTCCTTGCCGGGCCGTCGCTTCATTCAACATTGCCGGACTCCTTCGGCCCCAAGGTCACCACGGCCGTAGAAGCCGAAGCGGTCGTTCGCGCGCAGGTCGCCGCCGGGTACGATCTCATCAAGGTCCACAATGTGTTGCCCCAACCAGCCTATGACGCCGTCATTGAAACGGCCGCCGCACTGGGCGTCCCGGTGGCCGGACATATTCAGCAGGGGAAAGGCGGAGCGGAAAATGCACGTCTTGGCTCCATCGAACACGCCGAAGAACTCGGGAAGATGTTGGGCGAAGACAAGGATTTTTCCGATGCGCCAGAATTTTTGAACGCTCTAAAAGCAAGCGGTGCATATGTAACGCCAACACTCATCGTTTTTGAAACAATCGCAGAATATCTGGACGACACTTCGCTGGCGGCGCTCTATGATGCGCCGGAAACGTCTTATGTCTCCGCCTATTGGCGCCGAAACATGGCGGCCGAGAGAAACTTTTTCCGCCAGTCCTTTGGCGAAAATTACGCTACGCAGATCAAAGGATTGAACGAGCAGGCGGCGCAACACCGCACGTTGACGCGTCAACTTAACGACGCCGGCGTGCCGCTGCTGCTCGGAACAGACGCTGTGGGGCTTGTGGCGCCGGGATTTTCCACGCATCAGGAGTTGACACTGATGGTTCAGAGCGGAATGACGCCTTATGAGGCGCTACGGACTGCGACCGTCAATCCCGCCCGCTGGGCCGGGAAAACCGGCGCCGAAGGCGTTATCGTGAAAGACGCGAAGGCGGATCTCGTTCTTCTATCAGACAATCCGCTTGATAACATCAGCGCGACAACTTCGGTCGTCGGCGTAATGACGAGTGGCGAATGGCTGGATCGCTCCCGCCTCGACGCCATGCTTGATCAATGCCGGGAACCCGATGCCGAATAGATGAAACGGGCTTTGGCGCTGTCAGAATGACAGCGCCGTCGCCTGGGTCACATGCGGCAGCGCGTGGACCTTTTCGAGCACCTCATCGCTGATCGGATCGTCCACCGCCACGAGCGCAATGGCGCCTTCGCCCGGCCCGGCGCGGCCAAGATTAAAGGTCGCGATATTGACCCCAGCCTCGCCCAGGGTCTTGCCAAGGGCGCCGATAAAGCCGGGCTTGTCCTCATTGGTGGTGTAGAGCATGTGCGGCGCGAATGACGCCTCCATCTCAACGCCCTTGATTTCGACGATGCGCGGCGCGCCGCCAAAGATAGTCCCCGAAACCGTGCGCGTCTGTTGTTCCGTCGTAATCTCCAACCGAATGATGCTGTCGTAAGATTCGGCGTCTTCACAGGTGGTTTCGGAAATCGTGACGCCGCGTTCGCGCGCGATTACCGGCGCATTGACGATGTTCACGTCCTGAAGCATCGGCTTCAAGACACCCGCGACCGCAGACGCCGTCAGCGGCTTCAGATTAAGGGCCGCCACTTCGCCTTCATACGTCACCTTGATTTGCTTGAGACCGGTGCGCGTCAACTGGCCGGCGAACAGGCCGAGCTTTTCCGCCAGCGCGATATAGGGTTTCAGGCGCGGCGCTTCCTCCGCCGTCACAGACGGCGAGTTGAGGGCGTTGGAAACGGCGCCGCGCGTCAAATAATCCGCCATCTGTTCGGCGACCTGGATCGCCACATTTTCCTGGGCCTCTGTCGTCGAAGCGCCGAGATGGGGGGTGGCGATGACTTTGGGGTGACCGAAGAGCGCGTGATCCGTCGCCGGCTCGGTCG
>JAUIEG010000499.1 GCA_030428745.1 Alphaproteobacteria bacterium | reverse complement strand
CGTTCAAAGCTTCATCTTCACCAGCACAACCAGCACCTTCGGCGAGGCCATGCGCCCACCCAAAGGATCGCCAGCTGTGCTCGTCACCGAAGACCTCGCGCCAATTCCGAAAAACATTTACGGTGTCACCAAGCTCGCAGCGGAAAATATCTGCCGGCTCATTCACAAAAAACACAAACTGCCCTGCCTTATTCTGCGCACCTCTCGGTTTTTCCCGGAGGAGGACGACAACGCCTCCATTCGCAAGGGATATGATGACCTTAACGCCAAGGTGAACGAGCTGCTTTACCGCCGCGTCGACATCGCCGATGTCGTGTCAGCACATATGCAAGCGCTTAAAAACGCAGCCCGGATCGGTTTCGGGCGCTATATCATCAGCGCGACAACGCCTTTTTCGCCCGATGATCTGGATGAACTGGGCCGCGACGCCGCCGCGGTGTTGCGCCGATATGCCGACTATGAAGATGAATATGCCCGTCGCGGCTGGCGCATGTTTGAAGCGCTGGATCGGCTCTATGTGAACGATCTCGCCCGTAAAGACCTCGGCTGGACGCCGGAAACCGATTTCTTCACTGCGCTGGAACGCCTGAAGCGGGATGAAAAACCGTTCAGCGCGCTGAAAGACGAAATCGGCAAAAAGGGCTATCACGACGAGATATTCGAGGACGGCCCGTTTCCGGTCGATGAATAGGGTCAAAGACGGCTCAGCTTGCCATCCTTTAAATTATATCCGTCGGGCGGCCCATAAACCTTCCAGTAATCGACAAAGCCGAGCCGCGCCGCAATATCCATAAAGCGCGGATCGGCGCGGAACGGCTCCATCTCCTCAAGCCAGATCACGGCCCAGATCATGCCGACCGCCCCCTCTTCCTCAAGCGTCGCAACGATGCGCTTCGTCCATTCATAGGCGCCGTCGATATCTCCCAGCATCGTCCGCCACAGCATCACGCGCTTGTAGTTGATCGGCGTGATTGCAAGCCGCTCTGTAACGCCCGGATCGTAGAGAAGTTTCAGCGCCTGTTCGCGCCGGCTTTCGTCACCAAGAGCGAGATAAGCCTCCCGCACCGCGAGCGTGACGCCGCCGGAGAGTTCATGCGGCGGCATACTCCCGAGAACAAGGTCGGCGGCTTCGTCATAACGGCCTTTCCGCGCCGCCATAAGCGCAAGCACATCGCACATCGGGACAGAGTTTTTCAGATGACCGAGCTCCATCGCCCGCGCCGCAAAAAGCTGCGCCCTTTCCTCGTCGCCTTCGGAGAGATAGACCATGGCGATGGCGACAAGCAGGAACGGCGCAAGCGGAAACGACCGATACGCCTCCTCCATGACCTGTATCGCCCGCCGCAGATGCCCGACATTGCCCAAAATGATCACCGACATGGCGTTCGCGACCATCGGATCGCGGCCGATCTCATAGGCCATGCGCATATGGCCCTCGGCTTCGCAGAGTTTTCCTGTGAGCGCGTAGAAGGTGCCAAGCGCGCCATGGCCGGCTTCGCTTCGCGCGTCGAGCGCAAGCGCGCGGCGCGCCTCCCTCTCCAGTTCCTCAAGTCCGGCGCGCGTCGGCTTGACGTAAGAAAGGCCGAAGCCTTTCGCGCGGGCAAGCCCAGCCTGTGCGCCGGCGAAGTCCGGATCACGCTCCAGCGCCTCACGAAAAAGCTCGATGGAGGCGGGAATATCTGCGTCATTATTTCGAAGCAGGTACTCGCCCTGAAGATAAAGCCGATAGGCCTCGTGGTCCTTCGGACGCGCGCGAGGACTCCTTTTCTTGGAGACCGGCGCGTTCAGATGGGTTTGCATCGCCTCAAGAATGGAGAGCGCCAGTTCGTCCTGAAGCGCAAAGACATCAGTCATGTCGCGGTCGAACGTGTCTGACCACAAGTGAAATCCCGAAACGCCATCAATAAGCTGCGCCGTGACGCGCACCCGCTCGCCGGCTGCGCGCACACTTCCTTCAAGAACTGCATCAACGCCGAGGTCTTCCGCGATCTGTCGCACATCGATGTTGCGGCCCCGATAGGCGAAACTCGACGTCCGCGACGGGGCCTGGATCACAGTTGTGCGGGTAAGAAGGTTGATGATCTCCTCCGCCATTCCGTCCGAGAAATATTCCTTCTCCGGATCGCCGGTGAGGTTTGCAAAAGGCATGACGGCGACGGAGACACGGACTTTGTCCAACGCGGGCGCCAGCGGCTTCGCGGCAGGCTGCGCGTCATCCGCAGACACATTGATATCGTCCGCCGCAATGGAAACCTTGGCCACGAAACGATAGCCCCTGCCTGGAGCTGTCACGATGAAACGGTTGTCGCCCGTCTTGTCGCCGAGCGTCCGCCGCAACGTGGAAATGTTTTGCGACAGACTGTTTTCCTCGACGGTGACATCCGGCCAGACCGCGTCTATCAGCGCGTTTTTCTCGACCAGTTCTCCGGCGTTCTCCACCAGATACAAAAGCGTGTCGAAGACCCGCGGCGCAAGAGCAACAGCCTTGCCCGCCCCGTCGATAAGCATCCGCTGGCCTGAATCCAGCCGGAATCCGCCAAATTCATAGACCTCAGCCGCCAATATCGCCCCTCTCATCAGATCTGATCAGAACTGATCATAGCCTGACCAATGAACGATCAAACGGAAAATCGCAATCTTAACAGGACTTCAGGAGCGCCAACCCGGCAAACCGACAGCACCAAGGAAGAGACCCATCACCCGTTTTGAACTCGTCGATAACATTGAAATGATGGAACTCGGCCTGTTGGCCGCCGCCGACCCGAAATTCGCCGAACAGCTCGTTGAGGAGTTTCTCGCCGCTGAAAAAGCCCGCAAAGGTGAAGCTTCTTCCGAAGCTGGAGGAGAAAAGAAAACCGGGGTCGCCGCCTAGTCGTGATCGACTGGAAGGCAGTCGGCGTAAATCGGATTTCCCACAACCTGGCGGCTCATCCAGGCTTCACCGGCGGCGACGCAGTCGGCTT
>JAUIEG010000498.1 GCA_030428745.1 Alphaproteobacteria bacterium | reverse complement strand
TGGCGGCCTGGCGGGCGTCTCCTCGGGTCTTCGCGATTTCGACCGCATGCTTGGCGGCCTTCATCCGTCGGACCTCATCATTCTCGCCGGCCGCCCGTCTATGGGCAAAACCTCGCTCGCAACCAACATCGCCTTGAACGCAGCGAAAGCGCACAAGACGGAGAAACAGCCCGACGGCACAATGAAGACGGTTGAGGGCGCGGTGGTGGGCTTTTTCTCGCTGGAAATGTCCGCCGAACAGCTGGCGACGCGCATCATCGCGGAAGTCGCGGAAGTCTCTTCTTCGGCAATCCGCCGCGGCGAGGTCGATCAGGAACAGTTTGACAAGATTTATCACGCCGCGCGCGAGCTGGAAAAACTACCGCTCCATATCGATGACACAGGCGGCCTTTCCATCGCCCAGCTGGCGGCCCGCGCCCGGCGGCTCAAGCGCCAGCACGGGCTAAACCTTCTCGTGGTCGACTATCTCCAGCTCCTCACCGGTTCGGGACGCCGCAACGACGGCCGCGTGCAGGAGATCACTGAAATCTCGCAGGGGCTCAAGACGCTGGCGAAAGAGCTCGACGTGCCGGTCATCGCCCTCTCCCAGCTTTCACGCCAGGTCGAGTCCCGCGACGACAAACGTCCGCAGCTCTCCGACCTCCGCGAGTCAGGCTCCATCGAACAGGACGCCGACGTTGTCTTGTTCGTTTATCGTGAAAAATATTATCTCGGCCGTCAGGAGCCGCGTGAAGGCACCGAAGAACATATGAAATGGCTCGCCCGTCTTGATGAGGTTGGCGACACGGCGGAAGTCATCATCGGCAAGCAGCGCCACGGCCCTATCGGCAAGGTCGATCTCCACTTCGAAGAAAAATTCACGAAATTCTCCGACCTTGTCGACGACCGCTATGGCGGCGGCGGCGGATACTAACCCGCACAGAGTTTATTTCATCGCCGCTTCCGGTCCGCCTTCCGGCATTTCGGGAAAACTTGGCAGACCCGCATCCATCACATCCCATTTCGGCGCGCGGCTGGCATAGACGATCATCTGCGGCGTGACCTGGTCTGGATCGTCAAGGCTCGACGCTCGCAGGAACACCATGCCCGGCATGCCGGAATTGGTCGAGTAGATCGCGCAGCCGCATTTGGGACAAAAACAGCGCTCTACTGAGTTGCCGCTGTCGGTGGGATGCGCATAGCCTTTAACCTCGCCTTTCACCTTAACGTCGCTTTCTGGCATCGCCACATGCGTGCCGTGGCCGGCGCCACTCGCCTTGCGGCAATCGACGCAATGGCAATGGCCCACAATCATCGGCTCGCCTTTGGCCTCATAAGTCACGGCACCGCAAAGACAGCCGCCGTTCAGTGAAGTAGTCATTTCAAGTCTCTTTGTTGAGGGTGTTGGGCCGATGCTCAGCCGGTCATGATTTCGTAGATTCTGATGCTGGCCACATACGGATTGGTTTCCGCCATTTTTTCAGCCTGCTCGAAACTCTCCGCCTTAACGAGAAGATAGCCGGTGATGGAATCGGGCGCGAGCGGCAGGTCTACAGCTCCCTTGTCTGAAAATTCCTTGCCGCGCGGGAAATGACCTTGCTCAAGTATATGGTCGCCGATTTCTCCGAACCATTTCTTCCAAGCCTGCATGATCTCCGGCGTTGGCTTCTCAAAGCCATAAGTCAGGAACATGAATTTCTTCAAGAAAGCCTCCTCGCGTTTGATTTCATCCGAATTCTCCCGCGGCTCAAAAAATGTTCAAGAACATATTTTGAAATTCTACTATGATCGCTGCGACCAAGGAGACAGCCGATGCCCTACAGCCCGGATCACAAACAGAGAACAAGAGCCCGCATCCTTGAATGCGCACGTATTCTGTTCAACCGGCACGGATATGAAATCGTCAGCATCGACATGGTGATGGCTGAAGCCGGTCTCACCCGCGGCGGTTTTTACAATCACTTCAAAAGCAAGGAAGAGCTATTCGCGGCTGCGGTTGGAAGCTTCCTGATGGGCCGCGGCGCGCAATGGCGAGCGGCGGCGGGAATCGATCCTGCAAATCCGGCGCCTGAAATGGCGTCGCAAATGATCTCCGGCTATCTGTCGCCGGAACATCTTGGCGATCTCGACGGGCAATGTCCCATGATTGCCCTACCCTCGGACGTGGCGCGCGGCAAGCCTGAAGTGCGGACCGCATATGAGGAGCTTTTGACCGCCATGGTCGGCCTGTTTGAAACCAGCCTTCAAGAGCGTGACAATGATGCGCGCAGCAATGCGCTTATTCTCTCCGCGCTGTGCGTCGGCGGCATGGTGCTGGCAAGGACATTGCCGGAGTCAGAGCTCGCCGAAGAAATTCGCAACACTGTCCACGATGAAGCGCAGCGTCTGGCGCAAATGGCCTGACAAGCGTTTCAAATTTCCAACAACGCCTTCACCTCCGGCTAGGACTGCTCGCCAAGCTTTGTCTCCATCCTTTTGAGATAGCCGTCATCGATGCGAACCTTGTCCGCAACGCGGGGCGCGGCAAGGCCCTTTTCTGCAAGTGCGAAGCGCACTTTCGCGGCGCAGGCTGTCGAGCCGTGATGATAAAGCTCAAGCAAAGCAGATTCCTTTTGACTCAAATCATAGGAAAAATGGCCCCGCCGTCACACTATTCCGAAAGCCGTTGTTGAGTGCTGCGTTCCGGGTGATCGATTTTCCCAATTTCGACCATGAATATTATCTTTTTTACATATAAATCGGGCGCTCGTAGGCTCCCTCTCGTAAGGCGGTATTCACTGGCGCGGTGAGCCGGAAACAGCCGTGACGATCGCGTGAAGTTTGGTCTCGTACTTAGTTGTCCCATTTGTCGAAGACAAAATCTGGCGGCGTTACCGCGCATCCAGGTCATGTCTTCTGAATTCTGCACCGGAGAGGAAACATGAAAACAAACACCAAATCTGTCTTGCTGACGACGGCGGCCGTCTTCGCGCTTACCCTGGCGGCAAGCTG
>JAUIEG010000497.1 GCA_030428745.1 Alphaproteobacteria bacterium | reverse complement strand
CGAGCCCGTCATAGCGCCCGCCGCCGCCGATGGACCCCATCTGCACCGGGCGGCCCTTGGCGTCGGTGAGGCCGCTGGAAAATTCGGCTTCGAACACAGGGCCGGTGTAGTAATCGAGCCCTCGAATGACGGAACAGTCGAACATAATTGAGCGGTTTGCGAAGTCAGGGATCGAAGATTTGATTCCTTGCAGCTCCGCCACGCCGTCTGCGCCGCTTTTTGTGTCGCCGAGCAATGTTTCAATGACGCCTAACGGATCGGCGTTCGAATTTTCAGGCCCCGATGTCAAAAACGCCAGCACCGTTTCGATCTTGGCGTCGTCGAGTTTGGCGCCCTCGGTGAAGTCGCCGCTCTCGTCCTTGCGGCCCGGTCCGAGGAGGAGCGCGACGCCTTCAGCGCCGAACTTGTCGAACTTGTCCATGGACCGCATGACAGTGAGGCGCGTTTCAATATCGCCTTCTTCCGCCAGACCGATCTTTTCAAAAAGCCCGTCAACGATCTTGCGGTTGGAGACGCGAATGAAGAAGTCACCGGGCGCAATCCCCGCCGCTTCGATCACCTCGGCGAAGAGCGCGCAGATTTCCGCATCGGCATAAGGCGCGGGCGCGCCCACCGTATCGACGTCGCATTGCGTGAACTGACGAAACCGGCCCGGCCCCGGTTTCTCATTGCGCCAGACAGGACCCATCTGATAGCGGCGGAACGGCTTTGGCAGCGCGTCGTAATTTTCCGCCACAAAGCGCGCGAGCGGCGCCGTCAAATCATAGCGCAGGCTCATCCACTGTTCGTCATCGTCCTGAAGCGAAAAGACGCCCTGGTTCGGCCGGTCCACATCAGGCAGGAACTTGCCCAGTGCATCGGTATATTCGAAGGCCGGGGTTTCGAGCGGGTCGAAGCCCCATTTTTCATAGACGGCGCTGATCCGGCCCAGCATCTCGCGCTCGGCGGCGATCTCCGCGCCCAAGCGATCACGGAAGCCGCGCGGAATGCGCGCCTTGGGGCGGAAGGTCTTCTGCTTTTTCGGTTTTTTGGTCTGTTCCTGAGCCATGGGGCGCGAGATAGCCGATCCCGGGGCCCCGAGCAATGAGGCCGCCTTGATTGAGCCGCAGGCCGGTTCGGCTCATAGTCGCCTCTTTTGGGGAGAGAATAATGAAACCATTCAAGCTAGGCTGGGCGCTGGCGCCTTTGGCGCTTTTCGGATGCGGCGGACCGGTGCCCGCCGACATGTTCCTGACCATGAGCGTTTCGACTGAGGACGTCGCCGTCGTCACCTCCATCAATGGCAAGGAAGACGAATTTCTGTCGGGCGACAGCGGCTCCATGTCCGGCTCGCGCCCCATTAACCGGCTTGTCCGTGAAGGCGAGAATGAAGCGGTCTTCGTCGTGACGCCCGTTGCGGCGGATGATGCGGCGCCGGCATTTCTCGCGACGCTTGAAATCAGCATCAAGGGTGAGATCGTCGACACGCTTCAACCCGGCGCGCGGACAATCTTTTCCCGCGAACTGAGCGAAGAAGAGACGGCCGCCATCACCGCCGGCGAGACGGTGACTATCACCGAACGCTTTACGGTGGACGCGGCGGCGCTCAGGGAAATAAAACAGAGCGGCTAATCAACGGGAGGCTTCGTGGCGAAAAAAGAAAAAGGAAGCTTGTTTCGATGGCTGTCAAAGCCGGAATCCATGGTCGGCCTTTCCGCCGTCCTGATCAGCGTCGTCGCGGTCGGCGTTTCCGCTTATGAGGCGGCGCTCATCCGCTCCTCCCAGCGCGCTTCCGTTTGGCCCAGCATCCAGCTCAACCGCTCCATGCTCTACGAAGATGATGAGAAGGGCGAGCGCATCTGGACGCTCATTTTCAACGCCGAAAATGTCGGCGTCGGGCCCGCGTTAATCAAGGACTTCAAAGTCACCGTTGATGGCCAGCCTTATGCGACATGGGGGGACGCCATCAAAGCCGTCGCCGAAGACGCCGAGGGGGTCGCCTATGGGCAGTCATCGATCAACGGAACCACGGTTGCCGTTGGGCGCACAGTGGAGATGTTTCAGATGCGCCACCCAACAATAACGCGGGAAGTCTATGAGACCATGGACGGCCTCGATTTCGAGGCGTGTTTTTGCTCGATCTTCGGCGAATGCTGGACCGTGAGTTACAAGGCGGAACAATCGGGAATGCCGGTGAAGGCATGCAAACCCGGCGCGCATTCTTTTTCGGAGTGATTATTCCCCGCCCGGCCAGTCGATGGGGTCAACGCGGTTGATAATCACCGGGTCAACCGGCACTTCCCCTTCGAAAACCCCGCCCGGCCCCGTCTCCACCTCGCCGATGGCGTCGGCGACATCCATGCCTTCGACGACGCGTCCGAAAACCGTGTAGCCATAAACAGGAAGCCCCTCGAACATCTTGTGGTCGAGATCGGGATTGTCGCGCAAATTGATGAACCACTGCGCCGCGGCGCTATCTCTGTGGTCGCTGCGCGCCATGACGATAGTCCCGCGCACATTCTTCAGTCCGTTGTCGCCTTCGTAAGGGATCGGATCGCGCGTCGGGCGTTCGGTCAGAAACCGCGAAAAGCCCCCGCCCTGAATGACGAAGCCGCGTACAACGCGGTGAATAATCGTGCGGTCGTAATGGCCGCTTGACGCATATTCTAAAAAATTCTCAACGGTCACCGGCGCCTTATCGGGATAAAGCTCAACCACGATGTCGCCCATGGAGGTCTGGATTTTCGCATGAGTTTCGGCTTCGTCAGTGGCGTTTGCGGGTGTCCAGTAAAATAGTACAAATGAAATCATCACTACAAACAGTCTGCGGGTCACTTTATTCCTCGTCTAAACGTTTTGATTAACAACCTACTATAGACATACGATAACATATTCGAAATGTGAATTTCGCAACATGGCAAGTCGGACACACTATTTTTCCCAAAGACAACTTAAGGAACATCGCCGTGCCGTCAAACTTCATCAACAAAAACAA
>JAUIEG010000005.1 GCA_030428745.1 Alphaproteobacteria bacterium | reverse complement strand
AGCGTTCTTCCGTCGAGAAATAGTAATAGGCGCGCACATGGTCGCGGAGGTCTGCTCGCGGCATATGATATTCTAGCGCCATCGCCCGTGCCTTCCTTACCCAACCGGCCGCACTACAAATGTGTTTTTCGCCCATTTTGCGGCGAAACTGCGAAACCGGCGCCAAAATCCAGTATTCAGACTAAAGCGCCTGTTTTTCTTGCATTTTTTGAAGCGCCCTTCCGAGTTTGAGCATAACGCTCGGATCGTCTTGTGCTGCTTCTTGCATCGCAGTCATCAACCTTGTTTGCGCCTCAGCGTAGCGGCGCATATACATTTCCGCGTAACCACTCTCCGCAAGTGCGCCAGCAAGATTGCTGCGCCCTAATTCTTTCATTCGTGCGTCCAGAAGCTCATATTCTTCTGCTGCGTTGGCAATCAATTTCGCCACATAATCGGCGTCAGCTTTGTTCTCAATTTGCTCAAGCGCGCCAGCAATGCGGTTCATGCGCGACACATAAATTTCAATAGCCTCGGCGGGCGTATTCACGTCCTTGGCGTAAACTTCATATTCAACGGCCTTTTCACTCCCCTCGGCCGCATTTTCGGTTTTTCCGCCCTCGCTGTCGCATGCCGGGAGCATTAAGGCAATCAAAGCAAAAGCTATACCTTTGATTTTATTCATATTCTCTCTCCCGGAGTGTCCTAATAGGACGCTCTCATCCGTTATTCAGCATTTCCCTCAATCGTCAAGCCGTCAAAGGCGGGTTCCACCCCCGCCGGCAATGTGTCTTTGAGGGTCTGAAAGTCCATATGGATGTGTAGATTCGTCAGAATTCCCCGTTCCGGCCGGATGCGCGCTAACCACTCTAAGGCCAGATCGAGATGCGCATGGGTTTTATGTGGCTGGTATTGCAGCGCGTCGACGATCCATGCCTTAACACCTGATAAGGCGGCAAAACTTTCTTCCGGCAAACCGACGACGTCGCTCGAATAGGCGATATCGCCGAAACGGAAGCCGAGCGAGTTGACGCCGCCATGATACTGTAAAAACGCCTTTACTGGTATCGGTCCCGATGGTCCGTCTACCGAAAAGAACTTGCCGCAGGCAGGCATGTCGCGTTTGTCGAGAATGGGCGGATAGTAACTGCCCGGAGCCTGTTCAAAGCAATAGCGGAACCTGTCGACGATGGCGCCCCCTGTTGATTGGTCGATATAAACCGGAATTCGCCGGCGCATCTGCAATGCAAAGACGCGCAGATCGTCAATGCCATGGCTCTGATCGGCATGATCATGCGTGAAGAGCACGGCGTCGAGGCGAGAGC
Source organism: Alphaproteobacteria bacterium (assembly GCA_030428745.1). Taxonomy (GTDB): domain Bacteria; phylum Pseudomonadota; class Alphaproteobacteria; order Caulobacterales; family Parvularculaceae; genus Hyphococcus. The sequence goes on along the minus strand of JAUIEG010000005.1, from coordinate 17,110 downwards.
ATTGAGCCGCCAGCAATTGCGTGCGCATGTCAGGCGAAGTATCCACGAGCACTGATGTGACCTTGTCGTGAGCGAACCCGAATTCTGGATGTTTACGCTGAACAAGGATAGAGCAGCGAGACCGGCGGTTTTTCGGTTCGCTCGGGTCGCAAGCGCCCCAGTCACCCTTCCCGTCAACTCCGCCAAAACGCGGCACGCCGCCTGATGAACCGCTGCCAAGAATCGTAACGCGCAACTTTCCCGTCATGACGTCGTCCGCGGATCGTGCGCTTTTGAAAAAAGACGAAAGAAATTGTCAGTCGTCGCTTGCGCGATGTCTTCGGTGCTGACGCCTTTGATCTCAGCGAGCTTTTCCGCGACGTGAACCACATAGCTTGGCTCGTTTCGCCGCCCGCGCATGGGAACAGGCGCCAGATAAGGACAATCTGTTTCGATGATGACCCGGTCAAGGGGGGTCGCCTCGGCGATAGCGCGGACATCACTTGCATTTTTGAAAGTAATAATGCCGGAAAAGGAGATATAGCCACCAAGCTTGAGCGCCGTCTGCGCAAGCTCCGGGCCGCCCGTATAGCAATGGAGCAGGGGGATGAAGCCCCCTTCCCTGTATTCGTTCTCCAGCAAATTGCTCGTTTCTGCGTCCGCGTCGCGCGTGTGAATGATCAAAGGAAGATTTGTTTCGCGAGACGCCGCAATATGCGCACGAAACACAACGTCCTGGACGTCGCGATCTGAATGTTCGTAATAAAAATCGAGACCGCATTCGCCGATGCCGACAACATTCTCGTCAGCAGCCAAATCGATCAGGGTTTGCGCCGTTAAATCCGCGTAGTTTTTTGCGTGGTGTGGGTGGACGCCGACGCTGCGCCAGATCAACGGGTCTTTAGCCGCAATTGCAGCAATCAGATCTGTGGATGACAACTGATCGGAAATGGTCAGCATTGCAGAGACGCCGGCTGAGCGGGCGCGACTGATGACTTCCTTAAGGTCGTCGGCATACTGCTCTGAATGCAGATTAACGTGACTATCGACCAGCATATGCGTCAGGCCGCCCGCTGCTTGAGCGCCAACCGAAGGTCAAAGGCCGCCGCCTCGAGCAACTGTCCCCGGTCTAGGTTCAGGGCTTCGCCGCGGCCGACAAGCGCCGACACTGCCTGCCAAGCCTCAAGAAGGTCTCCGGCGCCAGCGTTTGCAAAGCCATGCGCTTCGCCCTGCATTGCAGCGGTTCTTGAGGCGTCACTGAGGCTTGTAATCACTGTGTCGCGGAAAACAGGCCAGCGTGCATCGCCCGCTTTGCCTGAAACACCGGCGATAATTCTCGACAAATCACCGCCCTTCTGCGCCGCCTGTAAATATCCTTGGGCGAGTTTTATCGCTTCGCCTCCTTCACCCGCCGCCAGCATCAGGGCATAGCCCGGACGACCGCGCGCGTGGGCGGCGATGTTGTGGGCGTCTTCTGAAGCAACGCCCTCTTCAATCAGCAACTGCTTTATCTCGTCATCGTCTATTGGGGACATATCGAGGCGACGGCACCGAGAACGAATAGTCGGCAACAGCCTGCCTGGCGCCGATGACAATAGGAGCAAGGTCGCGCCTTCTGGAGGTTCTTCAAGGGCCTTCAACAGCGCATTGGCCGCATTACGGTTCATGTCGTCCGCAGTGTCCACAATAGCAATGCGCGCGCCGCCGCCAGATGCGGTACGGTTCAGAAAGTTCGTCAACTTACGAATAGTCTCGACAGTGATTTCAGACTGGCGGCGGCCTTTTTTCTCATCATAGAGCCGCTCTGCGACGAACAGATCGGGATGCGCCTCTGCAGCGATATGCCGGAAGGCTTTTGCTGTTTCGGGCATATCCAGGGATTGCGCGTCTGAGAGCGCAGAAGGCTCGAGAAGCGCCCGGGCAATGCGATAGGCAAGGGTCGCTTTTCCGCATCCTTCCGGCCCAGCGAGGATCCAGCCATGGGTCAGCGTTCCCTCCCCTATAGCCGCCCGCAGACGCCGCTCAAGGGTCTCCCGGCCAATTTGGCGGGTTTGCGCTCGCGGAGATATCAATTCATCTTCCATGCCCCGTAACTAGGGGTTTTAAGGCGCGTTTGGAAGAGGCCTTCAGCGGCTGAGGAGCTTCGGAAACCGTGTTTGAATAACCTCGCGAATACGCTCTGCAACCTCCGCAATGCCGTCTTTTGCGCTAACGACGGCGCAGCGCTCAGGCTCACGTCTGGCTATTTCCAGAAAACCCTGGCGGACCTTCTCTTGATAGGTCGCGCCTTTGGATTCAAAGCGCTGTTCAGCGTCCCCGGTAGCGCCTGATCGTTTCAAACCTTCCTCCACCGGAAGGTCCAAAATGATCGTCAGGTCTGGCCCGCGCGAAGCGACAACCAGCTTGTAGAGCGTTGAGACGGCTTTCTCGCCAAGTTCGCCAGCTAATCCTTGATAGGCCATCGTGGAGTCGGCGAAACGGTCGGTTATCACGACGGCGCCGCGATGGAGGGCGGGTTCGATCGTGCGTTCGAGGTGGTCCGCCCGAGCGGCATACATGAGCAGTGCTTCAGTAATTGGTGACCACTTGTCAGCTGCGCCTTCCAGTAACAGTTTCCGGATTGCTTCTGCGCCGGGCGAACCGCCTGGCTCGCGTGTGATGACGACCTGGCGTCCGACCCCACGCAATGCGTCGGCGAGTAACTGTATCTGTGTTGACTTCCCGGCGCCGTCACCGCCTTCGAAGCTGATGAAAAAACCTGGCGAAGACACAGGCCCGGCCACCTAGTCCTCTGACCGCGTATCCGCCGCCTCACCGGACGGCTTCGCTAACAGCTTTTTCGCAGCCAGGCCGATCTTGCCCCAAATGCCGGCTTCCGGCACCGCGCGTCCGGCGTAAAGCGCATATTCCCGGGCTGGGCCAGACGGCGCCTCGACTCGCAGATAACCTATTTGCTGGTTCTCTTTAATGGGCGCGGCGACTGGACCTTCATAAACGATTGTCGCCCTTGCGCCGTCCATAAGAGATCGGTGCAAAATGAGCTTTACCGGTTCATGCGCGATCAACGGAACGGTAACCTGCTTGCCCTTGAAGACTTCCGCATCTCCGACAACATCTCCGGCTTCGAAAAAGGTTTTGGTGTTGAAGTCATTGAAAGCGAGCCGCAACAACCGCGCCGACTCCGTTGAGCGCTCCCGCTCGGAAGACAGGCCGTTCACCACAACAATCCTGCGTTCCCCATTCATGACCGCTGAGCCGACAAGACCATAGCCGGATTCCTCAGTATGACCGGTTTTCAGGCCGTCGGCGCCTTCCACCATATCGAGGATCGGATTGCGATTCGCCTGCCGGATTTTTTCCCAGGTGAATTCGCGCTCAGCAAAGAGCGCATAATACTCAGCGTATTCAGAGATAATTTTTCGCGAGAGAATGCCTAGATCGCGCATACTCATTTTATGGTTCGGATCCGGTTTTCCATGCGGATTGCCGAATGTGGAATCGTTGAGGCCCCATTCATGGGCCTTGCGGTTCATAAGTTCGACGAAGGCCTCCTCCGAACCAGAGATGTTCTCCGCGACGACGATACAGGCGTCATTGCCCGACTGAACAATGATGCCCCGCAAAATATCCAGAACAGGAATACTGTCTCCAACGCGCACCCACATGGATGAACCCTCGCGCTCGCGCCAGGCTTTCTCGCTGACGTCGAATTCATCAGTCAGTTTTAGCGAGCCGTTTTTCAGGCGCTCAAAAACAATGGCCACAGTCATCAGTTTCGACATGGAAGCCGGGGCCGTGGGGGTGCGTGCGTTTTTTTCGTAGAGGATCTCGCCAGTGCGATAATCCATGATAAGCGCATACTCAGCGGGCGTCGTCAGCGGGGGCTGGCTTTGTGCGAGCGCGGTCCCGGCGCTAGCGGCGACCATCGCGAGCGCGGCTATGATCTGCGAAAACTTCAAAACGCGTCTCCTCAACTTACTCAGGCGGCCGATATTGTTGCGCCAATGCTTTGAATTTAGACTACTTTCAAGGCGTTCTTATGGCGTTAGCGTGACCAGCGAAGCATCAGCATAGCCTGCTCTGCGTACGGCTTCCAATTTTTCTGCGGCGGTCTCGATGGATGAAAACGGCCCCAGATTGACGCGGTAAAACACGGTTCCCGCCTCGGTTTCAACACGAGACATCCTGAGAGGCCCGATATCGCCGAGCTGCGTGCGCAATGCATCAATATTGTCGAGGCGTGATAGCGCCGCCACGCGGATCAGATAGATCGCCTCCGTCGCCCGTTCTGCGCTCGCCGATGGGTGAACAAGGCGCGCATCATCCGGGTCCGGCGTTGATAGGTCTGCCGCCGGGATTTCGGCCTCCTCGCCGCCTTCGGCCTCCGCGATCGCCAGCTCCTCGGCTCCAGGCGTCAGGGCCGGCGCGCTTTCCATGCTCGTCAGGAGTTCGGAAATCGGATCGCAATCCGGGTCGACGCCCGGGCGTATAGTTTCCTGGCGGACCGGCGCCGCGCGGGCCACGCGGTTCTCACGCGGTGAGGTTTTGGGCGCGGCGGCCGTCAGCGGCGCCCGCCCGGCATAGCGCACCCGCACCCGCGCCGTTCCTTGCCGTTCAAAACCCAGCTCTCGTGCGGCCTCGCGGGACATATCAATGATGCGGTCATCCACGAACGGTCCCCGGTCATTGACGCGAACGACCACAGAGCGCCCGTTTTCCAGATTCGTGACCTCAACCATCGACGGAAGCGGCAGCGTCGTGTGAGCGGCTGAGAGCCTGTTCATGTCAAAAATTTCGCCATTGGCTGTAAGGCGGCCGTGAAACTGCGACCCATACCAGGAGGCGACGCCCACCTTTGAGTAGTTCGGGTCTTCGGCTGGATAATAGGTCTTGCCCCTCACCTTGTAGGGTTTGCCGACCTTATAATGCGGATCGCCCCCTCGCCCGCCAGAGGGTCCGGATGTCGTCGTACAGGCGGCGGCGAGCGCCAAGACGCCCAAAGCAATGAGTTTAAGAACGAATGACGCTTGGTTGCCCATAAAACACTGTTTGTTGCTGGCTGCGAAAGCGCTTTCGGGATTACTCACCCAGGGTTAACGTCTTCTTAACCATGCTTGACTGTCCCTTGCCAGCGCCATGGACGGATATTTCTCAGCCGCCCCGGCGGGGTGTCGAAGTGGCCTCTCCGGCCGTCTATCACGGCAGATTTCAAGCGCAGCCAGTCGCCGCTTTGAAAGCGGATCGTTTAGTTGCATCAGCCTGTTCGGCAATGTAGACAGCAGCCGTTGCTGCCGGAGGGGTGGCAGAGTGGTCGATTGCGGCGGTCTTGAAAACCGTTGAGCGTGCGAGCGTTCCGTGGGTTCGAATCCCACCCCCTCCGCCATCATTGCTACGGGCAACCTCTTTTTAGACCACCAGACAAAGAAAAACGCCGCGCCGAAAACGGCGCAGCGTTTGGAGGGAAGATTTGAGCGGCGCAAGAAACGCCGCTCAAAGATCGTCTGTTAGAAGTTACGCTTGAGCGTAAGGGCGAAGGTCCGCGGCTTGCCCGGCGAACCATAGACCGAGCCCACAGCCTCGGCGTCGTTGACCTTTGTGCTGAGATAATATTTGTCGAAGAGGTTTTTCACTTCGAAAGCAATACCCCAATCATCGTCGGCGGAGTTCCACATGACCCGAAGGTTGCCGAGGAAGTAGCCATCGATAAGGTTGTCAGCCACCAATGTGGGGATCGGCCCGCCCCCGCCAGGGAGCCCGAAGGATTCGAAACCAGCAGATGCTGGAACAACGTTATTTGGAACCAGAAGCTCCCTGACATTGCCCGCTTCTGTAAAGATTTCAGACTGGTAGGAGCCATCGAACCGGAAGCTTAAGCCGCCGCCCCAGACATCTTCAATGTCATACTGTACGCCGATGCTGTACTGCCATTCCGGCGTGTACGGTGTTATATCGCCCAGTGCGACGCCGGTGCCGGCGGTCGGGTCGATTTCCTTATACTGGAAGTCGAGATAGCTCAGCGAAGCATCGATGCTGATTTCCGGAATTGGATAGAAAGCCGCCTCTGCTTCGAAGCCCTTCACCTTGGCCGAACCGACATTGCTAGGGCGCAAGCAAGGCGACTGCTGGCCCACAGGAAGATCCGCGCAGAACGTCGAGTTCAGCACGATGTTGTCATATGGGAAGTAGAAACCGGCGAGATTCAAGCGCAGACGGTTGTCAAACAGGTCCGACTTTAAGCCCAGTTCGTAGGACGTGATCGTTTCCGGTACGTGTGGCGTCGCCTGGCTCGGGAAGAACGGACGTGCGTTAAAGCCGCCAGCCCGATAGCCGGTTGCGATCTGGCCATAGACCATGAGCGCCTCGTTGAAGCGATAGTCGAGCGCCACGCGCCAGTCGAGTTGGCTGTTCTTGAAGGTTGCTGTTGTGCCGTCGACGCCGAAGAGGAGGCAGTTCGGCTGGTTGCCAATGTCGACAGGGCCGGCTGTCATCGCGCCGAGGAAGAAATTACATGGGCCCTGCACCGGCGTGAGATCGGGGTTCCGGCGCCGATATAGATAATCTTTCTTGTCCCAGGAATTTCGAACGCCGCCTGTGAGGTGTAGATCCTCAGACAAATTCAGCGTCACGTTTGCGAAAACAGCTTTGTTTGTCGACGGTGTCGGATCAGGGCCGTGGATGAAGTCCAGCTCCGCATAGGCGATATTGATACGGCCGGTGTAGAAGCTGTCCGTATCGAAGTAGAAACCACCAACCGTGAAGTCGACGAAATCTTCAAACAGCTGACCATTGAGGCGAATCTCCTGGCTCCACTGTTCGTTGGTCTGAGTCTGGTTCAGAAGGTTTGGCGCCAACGGCGAACCGTCCACGTCATAAGACCAGTCGGTCTTGTATTTCCGGTAAGATGTCACCGAGAACAAGGAAAGGTTTTCGCTGAGCCCGATATCCATCGTCAGGGCAGCGCCGTAATTGTCCATATCCCGGTGCGGATCGAGCGCCAATGGAGTGTATGGGAACTGTGAGTCTCCAGGATACAGGTTGTTGAAGGTCGCATAGGAGACGTAACGCCCGTCATAGCCAGTGAGCGTGTCGCAGCTATTGGGACCCGAAGCGACAAACATACAGTTGTAGGGGATCGCCATTCCGTCTGTGCCGCGGAGCCAAGGCCGCGTAGGATCATTATTCAATGCGCCGTCAGCGTTTGCATAGAGGAGCGTCGAAACACCCGCATCGTTGCGTTCACGCGTGTAGTCACCGGACAAATTGATGTCGACGCTGTCATTTGGCTGCCAGCGCAAGGCAATCTTGGCGCCCGCCATGGAGACGCCGCCATCACGCCCAAGTACGGGATCCTGGCCAGTCGCCTGGGTCGGCACATTCGTGCCCGGATGGGTCAATGCATAGTCGAGCCGCTTGATATAGCCCGTCTCATTCTTGCTGACGCCAGAGACGCGCATCGCGAGGGTTTCGGTAATTGGCAAATCATAGATGCCGCGGATATCGATCCGATCATAAGATCCGTATGTCACCTGGAACGAGCCGGAATTGTCGCCTTTCGGTTTTACGGAATACATCTTGATCGCGCCGCCGATGGAGTTCCGCCCGGCGAGCGTTCCTTGCGGTCCGCGCAAGACTTCCACGCGGTCGACATCCATAAGGTCGAGCAGCGAGCCAGTCAGCGTAGGCAGGTAGACGTCATCGATATAGATGCCGACGCCCGGTTCGACTGCAAAGTTCGGATCGTTCTGGCCGATGCCGCGGATATAGGCGATCATCGCGGAACCATATTCCTGGTTCTGCGCCGCAAGCGTCACGTTCGGCGCCTGACGCGCTATTTCGGAAAGTTCCGTCTGGCTGCGTCGTTCGAGCATGTCGCCCGTAACCGCCGTAATAGCGAGCGGCGCATCCTGCAGGTTCTGCTCGCGGAACTGAGCCGTGACGACGATTTCGTCGGTTTGAGCAAGCGCTGCTGTTCCTGCGACGCTCGTAAGCGCTACAAGCGACACGCTAGCACGCGCAAGAGTCCTCATAGCCGTTTTGCGACTGTTCATTCGTTACCTCCCATGAACTAAGCAATGTGAATCAGTTTCTATTTTTTCTTTAGCGATAACATAAATCGCCATAGTCAAACGTGTATTATCCAGTTTTATGGCCGATCCTCGTCCTGTTGTTGCAGTCGGGCAACGACAGGATCGCAATAACGGTATGATCTTTAGTTCTGACAGCTTATGCTATTACTTCAAATAACAGCCTTAAGCGGAGCCATTCATGCGCAGTTTGTGAACGTGAAAACAACGTGAAGTTATTTTTTGGAAGAGTTAGGATTCCATAAGCTTAGATGTCAAATTTCACACCCTGAGCAAGCGGCAGCTCAGTTGAATAATTCACGGTTTGCGTCTGTCGGCGCATATAGGCTTTCCAGGCGTCTGAGCCGCTTTCGCGTCCGCCGCCAGTTTCCTTTTCTCCACCAAAGGCGCCGCCGATCTCCGCGCCGGAAGGTCCGATATTCACATTGGCGATTCCGCAATCGGAGCCGCTCGCCGAGAGAAATTGTTCCGCTTCAAGAACATCGCGCGTGAAAATACAGGATGAGAGGCCCTGAGGAACTGAATTTTGCATCGCAATAGCATCGCTTAATGCGTCATAGCGGATGACATAGAGAATAGGCGCGAAGGTTTCTTCCAAAACGATGCCGGCATGTTCATCAAGTTCAACAATGGCCGGATGTACATACCAACCGTCGTCGCCCACATGGCCTCCGCCAGTTATTGTCCCGCCCTGCGCTTTGGCGCGGTCGAGCGCGTAATGCATGCGGTCAAATGAGGCTTTATCGATCAGCGGGCCCACGAGAACGCCTTCCTGCAATGGGTCCCCTACCGGTAAGGAGGCATAGGCGGTCTTAAGGCGGGGTACGAACTCATCATAAACGTTCGCATGCACAAAGAGGCGCCGCAGGCTGGTGCAGCGTTGTCCCGCCGTGCCTGCCGCTGAAAAACAAACAGCGCGCAAGGAAAGATCCAGATCGGCGCTTGCTGAAACGATGCCGGCATTGTTGCCGCCGAGTTCGAGCAAGCTGCGGCCAAACCGATTGGCGACGCGCGGTCCGACTTCACGCCCCATCCGCGTCGAGCCTGTCGCGGAAACGAGCGCAATGCGCGGATCATCGACGATTTGCTCGCCAGCGTCGCGTTCGCCGATAATGACTTGGCTCAAATGTTTGGGCGCATCTCCGAAACGGGTCGCCGCGCGCTCAAAAAGAGATTGAACAGCGAGCGCTGTGAGCGGTGTTTTTTCGGATGGCTTCCAAACGCACGAGTTGCCACAAATGAGGGCGAGCGTCGCATTCCATGACCAGACGGCGACCGGAAAGTTGAAGGCGGAAATGATCCCGACCGGTCCCAGGGGATGCCAGCTTTCGCGCATATGATGGCCCGGGCGCTCGGATGCGATGGTGAGGCCGTAAAGTTGCCGTGACAGGCCGACGGCGAAATCGCAGATGTCGATCATTTCCTGAACTTCGCCAAGACCTTCGGAAAGGACCTTGCCGCACTCGATCGTCACGAGCCGGCCCAAATCATTCTTGTGCTTGCGAAGTTCTTCTCCGAAGAGACGCACAAGTTCACCGCGGCGCGGCGCAGGCACTGACCGCCAGTTCAAAAAAGCATCATGGGCGAGTGTGATTTTCTCATCGATCATCGCCTGATCGCTGATCGCAACCTGCGCAAGCTCCGAGCCGTCGATAGGTGTTGTGACGGAAAGTGGCCCACGCGTGTAATAGCGCTCTTCAACGCCGAGGCGGTACATCAGATCGGAAATATTCATGTGGGCGCTTCTCCTATTAGTCGGGCGTCCTACACCCCTATCCAGCTTTTCAGCAATGCCCCGACGCCATACGCAAAGCCTGCCGCCGTCATGCCAATGACAAAAGTCTCCAACGCGGAAGACCACCAGGGCGAAGTTGACCATTTTGACTTTAAGGCGCCGATGCCGACGAATACGGCGCCGGTCATGAAAATGGCGCTCAACAGGGCGTTAGGGCCTGCGCCAAACAAAAACGGCAAAAGCGGCACAGCGCCGCAAATCAGAAACGCCGCGAAGGTGGCGGCGCCCGCCTTTAAAGGCGAGCGGTTTGTCTTCGCGGCGCCGTATTCTTCTTCAACCATGACTTCGATCCAGCGCTCTTGATGCGCTGTGATGATGTCGACCGCCCGGTCGAGATGTTCGCCTTCAAAACCCTTCGCTGCAAAAATTTGGCGGATTTCTTCGCGCTCGCCTTCGGGGCTAAGAATGATGTGGCGCTGTTCGGTTTCTCGAAGGCGCTGGTAATCGTCGCGTTCCGCTTTGACGCCGGAATAGTTCCCGGCCGCCATTGAAAATCCGTCAGCGACAAGATTGGCGACGCCAAGGATCAGGATAATTGTTGTGGAAAGCTCGGCGCCCGCGACGCCTGCGACGACGGCGAATGTCGTCACGGCGCCGTCAATGCCGCCCAGCACCCAATCGCGCAGATAACTGTTTTGCGGCCCTTTTTTCAGGCGCTCTGCGATGTCCCGCGGATCATGGCTGTGCTCAATGTCAGTATCTTCGGGAGTGGCGCTCATGGCTGCTTTATGACTTGCGCTGCAAAACCGCGTCAATCGGCGATTTTTCAAAGCCTTGCGCGCGTGTTTCGCTGCGCTCTTTTACGCCATTGCACCCCGTCGACGAGGGGCGTAAACCGCCAAAGCACATCCATTTTTGCAAGAGGACCCGCCATGGCCCGTAAATATGACCGCGTGCCGGAGCTTAGTCTCAAAGCCTACACAGATGGGGATTTGGGCGCTCGGCGCGAGTTTGAGGAAGCCCTCTATGAAGGCTTCAAATATTTCGGCTTCATTATTCTTAAGGACCACAAAGTCAGCCATGAGTTGCTGCAGCGCGCATATGACAAGAGCGCCGAGTTTTTCGCCCTCCCGGAAGACTATAAAATGGAGTTCTTTCGCAAGGACGGACAGCGCGGTTACACGCCGTTCGGTCGCGAACACGCCAAGGATTCAAAACATCCCGACCTGAAAGAATTTTGGCATGTAGGCCGGGAGTATGAGTCCGGCTCAGAGCTTGAAAAGATTTATCCAGCAAATACGTGGCCCGAAAAACCTGAAAGTTTTCGCGACACCTTTATCGAGCTTTATGACGCCCTCGAGGAAGCCGGTCTCGCAATGCTTGAGGCGCTGGCGCCGTCTCTTGACGTGCCCCGGGATTTTTTCCGTCAGATGGCGACTGACGGCAATTCGATCCTTCGCCTCCTTCACTATCCGCCTGTTCCAGATGGTGTCGACCCTGGCTCAATCCGCGCCGCAGCGCATGAGGACATCAATCTCATTACTATTCTCGTGGCGGCAAATGGCGCAGGTCTCCAATTGCTCGACCGCGAGGGTAAATGGCTGCCGGTGGAGACCGATCCCGACAATCTTATTGTCGACGCCGGCGACATGCTGGCGCGCGTCTGTAATGATGTAATTCCGGCGACCACACACCGTGTGGTCAATCCGGAAGGCGGAACGAACGAGTCGCGTTATTCTATGCCGTTCTTCATGCACCCCCATTCCAGCGCGCTGTTATCCTGTCTCGAAAGTTGCAAAGGCGATGGCGCGAAATATCCGGACATTACAGCCGATCAGTTCCTGAAGCAGCGTCTTCGCGAAATCGGCCTTGCTGGATAAGGTTCGAACAGAAAGACTATCAAATGAAGCAACTCGCACTCGCGCTTGCCTCAATCTGGTTTCTTTCTGCACCGGCGCTTGCAGAAGTTTACGCGACTATTGGCGGTAAAGAACTCGAAGCAACAGATGAACCCGGAAACTCGTCACTCTCCTCCGTTTTTGGACGGGGCGGCGAGCTTCGGATAGCGGCTGAGCAAAGCGGGTTGCCCACTGATGAAGAAACTTTGCGAGCGATAAGGCTAGCCGATGGGTATCGGGCAACGCTTGAAGCAAACGTCATTTCATTGATGGCTCCTTCGGAATGCAAAAAATCCGTTTCAGATGAAGAGCTTGCCGCCTTTGTTTATTGGTGGCGAAACGAAGTGGACGCGCGTGTGCCGGAGGGAGTGGAATTTGAAGATGATGGTGTAAAACGAGGCCCTTCCTTTCGTAGAGAGCTTATTTCAACTGAAAATAAGCACGCGTTGGAAATTGCAAAAATCGTAATAGAAAACTGGAAATTGCTTGGCTGTATTGATGCAGCATATCCCGGAAACCTTTATAGAGATTACACTCCTGCTTACTTCACTCAGCCGGGAAACGGGGATATATCGGTTTTCAACAATTTACCCATGCCGGCGCTAATCGAGGTCATGCCGGTCAGCGCGGTTGCGCACCTTTTTGAAGTTGCATTGCAATCAGGGAGGCTGTCGTTCTCTAACGAGACATATGAGTCTGTGTTTCTGGCTCGTTATACAACCCCTGAGCTGTCCGATTTTAGCGAAAAGACTGCCGCTGCTTATTTTGCTACACCTTATTGGCTGCAACTGTCCTTGACCGACGCCAAGTGATGACCGTCCCAACAACGCCTATAGCCTTAGCAGGCACATTGAACGGCATAGTGGTTTCGCGAACCTGCAAACATGTTCTTGCGATATGTGCTTTTTGATACGTCTTGCGCGTGCTCATGACATTCCCCTGATGCAGGCGCTTGAACGGGATGCGGCTCAGGCCTTTCGCGCTATCGGCTATGATTTCTGCGCCGACGGTCCCGTGCGAACAGTCGATGAACACGAGCGTGGTCTGAAAGAAGGCGCGTCGTTCATCGCCGAGATTGACGGCAAAGCCGCCGGTTTCATCCTGATGTGGCCTGTGGATGGTCATGCACACATCACTGAAGTCTCAGTCAGCACTCAGTTTCAAAAACGCGGGATTGGCCGTTCTCTTGTTGCAGCCGGCGAAGACTGGGCACGAGCGCAAGGGTATGACATCGTCACGCTCACAACTTTTCGCGATGTCCCATGGAACGCGCCGTTTTACAGCTCCTTGGGATATGAGGGCTTCTCGCCATCTGGCGACGAAGGCGACCTTGCCGCCGTCCAGACGGAAGAAGCGCATTCCGGCTATGGGATCCGACCGAGGATCGCCATGAGGAAAGCACTTTAGTCCGCCAGGCTGTCGCAGTGCCAGCAGGTCTCCATCATGCCGGAACTTCCGATTGGACTGCCCGGTGGAATTTCGGCCTCGGGCGCAGATACTGATATGGCCGCAGCCGGACGGTTCAGATGCGCTTCAATGCGATCGCGCAGCCAGGCGTTATGTTCCCGCGCATCTGCGCTGTTGAACAGCGATGGTCCGAGCCGGTTGGCGACGGCGCGCAGTTTCGCTTCGGCTTGTGCACGAACGGACGGAGCCGCGGTCCCGTTCAAAGAAAGCTCAATCAAAGAGGAAATGAAACGGTCCTGCGTTACATTGGCGAGGAGTTGTTCATCTGCGTTTGCCGCCGCAAAAATCGTTGTGTCCATGGCATTCAGGACATCAGCGAAGCCCAAAGCTGACGAGTTTCGACGGTGTTGCTCTTCGAGGCGCGCGGCGCGCGCCGGATGCAAAAGAGCGCCTATCGTAACGCTGACAGCAGCATCGGCGGCGCTCGCCAAGTCAAACATGGGATGCGTATCCGTTTCAAAAACTTCGCCTCCATTGTCTCCGTTGAAAGCGCCCATGGGTGCAGTCATCTGGTCGAGAACGGATTCTGGAAGAACAAGCACGGATGGATCGAGCGTATCAATCAGCGCCGCAAGCGCCTCGCGCTGCTTTTCATTCTCTACAACGGCGCCGATCGGTAGTGAATCGCCTTTCGTTTTGTAGGCGAAGTCATATCCTCCGACGAACTTCGCTGCGGCTGCTACCTGATAGCGGTGGTAAAGATAGATCGGGACGATGACTTCGCGCAGCCTCGCCATCGGCGCCCCCGCCGCAATGGCGCGATCACCGAAATTAGAGAGCGCGACTGAGCGCACGGCCATCACATCGCGCAGCGACTGGACTGGATCGCCGCCATTGTCCCAGACACTGCCATAAGGATTCCCCGTGCCGACGGAGCGCCCTTCGCTGTCGGCGACAAACCGCAAGCCTGACGCGTAGCCATCCGCCAGAATTTTATTGAGCGCAGAGGATTCGTCAGTATCCGGTGCGAACTGTGCATAAAGCCAGGTTGCCGCAAGTTTATCCCACTCGCCTATCCCGGTGTCATAGGTTTTGCTGAAATCGAGCGCGCCGTCAGCGCCGACCGTCACCAGCGGCGCCGGATAGTCCATAACGGATGCCCGGTCATTGGTAGAGGCGGCGAAATTATGGGCAAAGCCGAGCGAGTGCCCAACTTCATGGGCAGCCAATTGGCGGATCCGCGCAAGGGCGATCTCAACTGGATCGTCGGCGCCACCCTGGCCGGAATTCTGGGCGCCGGCGAGCCCTTCAAAGATCATCCGGTCCTGACGCACGCGCTGGCTGCCGAGAATGACGCTGCCTTTGATCATTTCGCCGGTGCGGGGATCGGAAACACCGCCGCCATAAGACCAGCCGCGGGTCTGGCGATGCGTCCAGGAAATAACATTGTAACGGATGTCGCGGGGATGCGCACCTTCCGGCAGGGGCTCGACGCGGTAGGCATCTTCAAATCCGGCGGCTTCAAAAGCCTGCGCCCACCACGAAGCGCCTTCGATCAGCGCATCGCGAATTTGCGGCGGCGCGCCGGCGTCCACATAAAAGACGATCGGTTCTTTCGCCGGACTTGTCGCCGCGCTCGGGTCTTCTTTTTCAAGCCGGTAACGGCGTGCAAAAGCTTTCTGGATTTGCGCTTCGAGCGGCGCCGAGAAATCATAATAAGGAACATCGATGGCGCCGGATCGAACGTCAAACGCGCGTGGTGTGTAGCCTTCATCAGGCAGGCGAACGAGAGATTGATGTATCACCATGGTGATGGCGCGTCCATCGGCCGCCGTCGCCGAAACTTCATCGCCGGGCTTGTCGCTGACGAGCGTTAAATAGGCGTCGAACTCGACATTGTTCGGAAAGGCCAGCGCGTTCGCGGCATCGGGAAAAGTTCTGTCTTTAGCAACCGAATACGACCCGCCCCTGGGATGATCTTTTAACGCCGCGACAACGCCAAGCGAATCGCGCGTTAAAAATCCGGAGATATCCACAAGGCTCTCCCCGTTCGGCCCCGTGGCGCTCACCTCCCCTGACCAAAGGAAGGAGCGGGCGAAAGACTCGCGCACGGCTTTTTGTTCCAGCGGATTGTCCGAGGTCGCGCGATAGGTCCAATTTTCCTGTTCCGCGATTATCTTGTCGCCAATGCGCCGGAACGCGATGAGTGAGCCGCTATCGAATAGGCCGCGGTCAAGGCCCACAGGGTTCGACCCTAGCCCGGAAGTAAGCCCCGCCGCGTGAATCGCGCGCAGGGTGACGCCATCCTCATCTGCTGGCGGAAACACCGCATAGACTTTTCCGCCCGTTTCATCGGCAAAAAGCGTCAGGAAGCCGTCTTTGCGTACAAATTTTTTGACGCTGTCATCGACCCAGGCTTTTGCCTGCGATGATGCGGTTTGCCGTTCGCCCTCCTCCTCATTGCCAGCGGCAGGCGTTGTCTCCGCATTCTCGCGAGTACAGGCCGAGATCATCAGGAGGGACGCAAGGGACAGAAGGACGAGACGCATGAAGTTTCCTTTCGGGCTGACATCCGCGAAGCTGCCGGATTTTTGAGGGAAATGCAAAAATGAATTTTGACGCTGCATCAATCGATTGCGTCGCGCTCTTGCAGCTTTATAGTTGGGACTCAAGCCATTAAGAGAGTGTTTTGTGAAGTTTACCGGCACCAAGGATTACGTCGCCACAGAAGATCTCAAAGTTGCCGTCAATGCAGCGGTGACATTAGAGCGTCCCCTACTTGTCAAAGGCGAGCCCGGAACGGGCAAGACCGTGCTCGCTATTGAAGTGGCCAAGGCGCTGGGCGCGCCCCTCCTTGAATGGCACATCAAATCCACCACAAAAGCCCATCAGGGCCTGTATGAGTATGACGCCGTGGCGCGCCTGCGTGATGGTCAGCTGGGCGAAGAACGCGCCCGCGATGTTAAGAACTATATCAAGCGGGGCAAATTGTGGGAGGCGTTCACTGCTGAAGAACGCCCGGTTCTTCTCATCGATGAAATCGACAAGGCCGATATTGAATTTCCCAATGACCTTCTACAGGAACTCGATCGTATGGAGTTCTTTGTCTACGAAACAGATGAAACCGTGAAGGCGAAGCAACGCCCCATTGTTATCATTACGTCGAACAACGAAAAGGAATTGCCGGACGCATTTTTGCGCCGGTGTTTTTTTCATTACATCAAGTTTCCGGACGCCGATGTAATGTCGCAGATTGTCGATGTGCATTTCCCGGGTATTAAGAAACGCCTGGTCGCTGACGCAATGAAAGTCTTTTATGAAATTCGCGAAGTGCCGGGTCTCAAAAAGAAACCGTCAACGTCGGAGCTTCTCGACTGGCTGAAGCTGTTAATGGCTGAAGACCTGCCTGAAGAAATTCTCTCCGAACGCGACCCCCGCAAAGCGATCCCGCCGCTTCACGGCGCGCTGTTGAAGAACGAGCAGGACATACACATGTTTGAGCGGCTGGCTTTTCTTGCGCGACGTGAAAGTTGATTGATGCGCGCGGAAAAGCATCGCATTTCCGCAAACGGTCTTTCACATTTTGTGCGCGATAGCGGCCATAAAGACGCCCCCGCTGCGATCCTGCTTCATGGTTTTCCGGATTCCTCCGCCGTCTGGGAGAAGGTGACGCCGTTGCTTGTTGCGGCTGGGTTTCGTGTCATTGCGCCTGATCTTCGCGGGTTTGGTGAAACGGATATAGCGCCTTCGGTTGCCGGCTATGACATTCAAGAGGGCGCCGCCAAGGATGTGCTCGCCATCATGGATGCCTTGGGGATAGAGGTCACGCATATTGCGGGACATGATTTCGGAGCGCCGGTCGCCTGGATGCTCACAGCGCAACATCCTGAAAGATTTAAAACGCTGACTGCGATCTCTGTTGGTCACACGCGCGCTTTTTTGAAAGCGGGATGGGAGCAGAAATGGCGCAGCACGTATATTCTTTTCCATCAGTTCCGGGGCGTTTG
>JAUIEG010000496.1 GCA_030428745.1 Alphaproteobacteria bacterium | reverse complement strand
CGTCTCCGGCGAGGAGTTGGCGCATATCGCCGTCTCCCGTTTGCAGATGATGAAAGGCGCCGCCGTCACTGGCGTCGAACGCGAAGACGAACAGCGCGCGCTAGCGATTCTTTGCGGTTTTAGTGACTACAAAGATCTTGAAGCGGCGCTCAACGGCGCTCGCATTGATGCGGCGAACACGCTGCGCCGTCTTGCGGCCGGTCCGCAGGAAGAAATTTCTCTCTATCGCAATGGCGAGACGGAAAAAGAGGGAGACGCCGACAAGCTTGAAGACCTTGGTTTCCTCAACGGGCCGAGTCTTTCCGAAGCCGTGGACAATTGGGCGCGCAGCGCGGAAGCCCGCCTTGGCGGCAAGCGTTTTTCCGCCCATGCGCCGGGCCTCTTAACCGCTTTTGGCGAAACGCAGCACCCGAATGATGCGTTCCGCCTCTTCGATCAGCTGCTCGCCGCTGTCGGCGACAAGCGCGATGTCTTCACCTTGGTTGGAGAAGGCGCCGCAAGCCGCGACGGGCTGGTTGACGCTTTCGGTTCATTCGGTGCGGCGGTAGAGCCGTTGACAGCGTCTCCTGAGCTTGCGGAGGTTTTCTTCGAACAGACGGGAACGCAAACCCCGCAAAGCGGCAAGGAGTGGCTAGGGCGCTTCACCCCGCCAGCGCCCAAAGGCAAGAGCGCGCTCGCAGATCTTACCGCATGGCGCCGTGAGTTAATGGCGCGCATCGCCTATGGCGCAGCAACCGGCGCAACCGGCTTTGATGCGGCGGTGGAAGCGTTTGAAGACATCCATATCCGCACGCTAAGCAATGCGTTTGACATTACGCGCGAGACGGCGCCGGCCGCAGAGAAAAAAGCGGCCGACAATATTGCATTGCATGTTTTTGAATCCGACGGACCGCATTTACCCGGCGCCTCCACCCATTTGGGCTTTATCGCCTGCGAAGACGGGGGCGAGGCGAGTGAGGCTTTCGCCAAACGTTATCTGCAGGTGTTGAGTGAGATCGGCGATGGCGTTTTCGCGACTACACCGGATGCAACGCATCGCCCCTGTGGCGTGGCGGGCCCTGTGGTTCCCGATCTCAAAGCGTTCAGAGCTTATGTTCAGTCCGAAGCGGTGGCTCACGAACAAATCATGCTGGCGCGCGGCCGCGTTATTGCGGCGGGCGACGACAAGATCGAGGAAAGCGCGCGCGAAGCGTTGCGCAGCGCCATTGCCGGCGCACGCCGCGCTGACATTCTCTTCCGCGATCTCGACCGCGCCCGCGCTCAGCGCATGCGCCGCGAACGCGCGACGTCCGACTGGGACATCGACCGTCTCGAAGGTGGCCGCGCAGACGTTGAGCTCGTTATCTCGACCCTGATCTACAAGCACGCTTCGGCGCATCCTTTCGTTCAGGACGCGTCCCCGGCGGAAGCCCTCGAAGCTATGGCGCGTTCAGGGCTCATCACGGAAGAGACGGCGCAGTCGCTCTCTTCGGCGAGGGCGTTCTGGGCGCGGTTGCAGCTTGTGCGCGGGCTTGCCGGCTGGAGCGATCCGCTGAAAGCGCCAGTGCGCCGCCGCTTCGGCGGGCTCATCGCGCGGGCGGCTGGCGTTCATAAATTCGAGCAGGTGCGCCCCATGATGCGTGGTTATGCGGATGAGGTGACGCGCAGCTATGCGCAGATCGTGCTGGGCCGGCCTTCCATGAATATCGCCTCGCACGCGGCGGGGTAGGCGCATAGCGCGTATAAACAAGCTCTGACAAAGCCGCATAAAGCGCTTTATCGCTTATGGTAATCGCCATGACTCTGACCCTTTAATTATAGGTGTAATAGTTGCCGTCTTTGTCGACGAATCTGTCGGGGATTCCAGAACCGCGATAACGGAACACTTCTTCGCCATTAATCCGAAGCGAAGTGGTGCGATTGGGCAGGTTCGGGTCGTAAATGCGGAGAAGGTCCACCCCATGGGGCCAGGGCGCGTCTTTCGTGCGCAGACGATCAACGGCGCCAGGCAAACCACAGGCGAGGAAACCGTTCCATTCCGGCGCCAGCAGCAGGTTTTGCGCGTAAGTCTCCTGCGCCTCTTTAATCTCCAGCCCGTTTTCCATGGAAAGCGACCGGGGGAGCAAGGGATAAACCTCGTTCAACACAACCGGCCTGTCGGGGGGAGGCGCTTTGCTTTTGTAAACCGCGCGCCTATCCATATTCCCGTGCCACACGCCGATCAGCGTGCCGGGAGAGCGAAATCCCTTACGCATATCTGCGTAATCCAGACGGTCGCCAAAATCTAATGGCTCACCTTCATCCCGTAATTGCGCATATGCGGCCATATCTTCCTTGCGTTGAGGGTCGCGAGGGTCAAGATTCCAGAATTGACCGGCATATTCAGGCCAGTCGGCGCGCATTTTCGCGAAAAACGCTTCGGGCAGTTTGAACCGCACACAGCCCATACAGGCGCTGTCAATGCCGTACCGCACCCCGTCATTGCGTTCGGCGAGCAAGATCTTGTCGCGCTCGATGTCGCGCTTAAACCCGTCATAGCCCCAGGGGCCAGGCAAATTGCCGATCTGCTCATAGCTTTCTGCCGCCTGTTTGCGCCAGGCGAGCCACTCTTCCGCGGTGATGGTCGTCACTGTGGTTTTGATATGGGCGACCTTGGCCAGCGGGCTTTCATACGCGGCGACGGACACATAGCCGAAGCCAAACCCAAGATCGTTGACATCGTCGAACCAGACCAGAAACGGCTTATAGATGGGGTCGACCGCATCGACGGAGCTGTCCCGGCAGAAAGCGAAGGAATGCAAGGCGATGGCGCTCTTCTTGTCCGGCGTCGCCGCGAAATAATAGAGCGGCGACTGCGTGACGGTGTAAGAGCTTCCGGTCCCTAGCGAAGAAAACTTTATCGCGCCGCAGCTTTGCGCCCATTCGACGACAAACGGTTCGCCGGTTTCCCTGATCGTGTATTCGACCCTGATCCGGACGAAATAACCCTTATCAATTTTCGTCGT
>JAUIEG010000495.1 GCA_030428745.1 Alphaproteobacteria bacterium | reverse complement strand
CCGTCATCCGCTGGCGAGAGCGGTTGTGATGGCGGCGGGGGCGGGCAAGCTTGCTGATGATGTTCACGACGCGCCCGGCTATGGCGTTGAAGGCGTTATTAATGGCGAGAAAGCGCGCTTCGGCCGCGCCGACTGGGTGGGCGCGACAAGCGATGGCGATAACGCCGTCAGCGAAGCGTGGTTCAAGCTTGGCGACAGCGCGCCGGTGCGGTTCCTGTTCGAAGATTCATTGCGCGGCGACGCGGCGGACACCATCGCGGCGCTCGATCATCGCGGCATCGCCGCCGAAATGCTGACCGGTGACCGCAAGGCGCCGGCGGCGCGCGTCGCGGATGAGGCGGGCCTTGCCGCGTGGCGCGCGGAAATGACGCCTGCTGATAAAATCGGCCGCCTGAAAGAGCTTGCCGACAAGGGCGTTAAAACCGCCATGGTTGGCGATGGCTTGAACGACGCCCCGGCGCTTGCCGCGGCGCACGCCTCGTTGTCGCCCGGCACGGCGGCGGACGCCAGCCAGGCGGCGGCGGATTTTGTCTTTCAGGGCGATGGCCTCGCCCCGGTGCT
Source organism: Alphaproteobacteria bacterium (assembly GCA_030428745.1). Taxonomy (GTDB): domain Bacteria; phylum Pseudomonadota; class Alphaproteobacteria; order Caulobacterales; family Parvularculaceae; genus Hyphococcus. The sequence continues at coordinate 2,423 of JAUIEG010000495.1, read as the reverse complement.
GACGGCGTTTGACGTCGCCAAACAGGCGCGCCGGCGTGTGCTTGAGAATTTCGGCTTTGCGGCGCTTTACAACGCCTGCGCCATCCCGCTGGCGGTCTTCGGTTTTGTCACGCCGCTGATTGCCGCGCTCGCCATGTCGGGCTCATCGGTGATCGTGACGCTTAATGCGCTGCGTATGAAAACGAAGAAGGCACAAGCCTTAGAGGGTAAGGCATGAGCGCGCTTCTCTATCTCATTCCGATTGCGCTTTTGATGGGCGGAGGCGCGCTGCTCGCATTTTTTTGGTCAGTGAAGTCCGGTCAGTATGACGATCTCGACGGCGCAGCCGAGCGCATCCTGCTCGATGACGATTTGGAAGACGAGAGTGAAATAAACTAGACGCCAAGCGCGTCGCGCATGCGATACCAGGTCATACCGAGCGCCAGCATCGGCCCGCCTATTGTGTCCGCGGCGGGAATGCGGAAATGGCGCGTTGCATCAAAGAGATCGACGCCGGTTTCCTTGCCGCGAATGGCGTCCGCAAACATCTCCCCGACAATGTGGCTGCAATTGACGCCGTGGCCGGCATAGCCTTGCGCGTAGAAAACATGGTCGCTGATTTTGCCGATCAGCGGCACGCGGTTGAGCGGAATGCCGATGACGCCGCCCCAGCCGAAATCGACTTTGGTGTTTTCAAGCTGCGGGAAAATCTTGCGCATACGCGGCGCCAGTTCGCCCTCGATATCGCCAATGTCGCGATTGGAATAGGTGCATCGCCCGCCAAAAAGAAGGCGGTTGTCGCCGGTCAGGCGGAAATAATCGAGCACCCAGTTGGAATCGCAGATGGCGAGATTGTCGGGCAGCAATTCATGAGCAAGCTCGTCGCCAAGCGGCTCTGTTGCGATGACATAGGTTTTCGCCGGCAGCATCAGCCCGTGCAGCTTTGTTTTTTCGAGCAGGTGATAGGCGTTGCCCGCCAGGATTACATGCTTTGCTTTTACGCTTCCATTTTCCGTTTGCACGGCGGGCGACGATCCGTGAAGGATTTCCGTGACGCGTGTTCCCTCGAATATCTGGACGCCGTTTTTCTCCGCTGCTGCGGCTTCACCCAGAAGAAGATTGAGCGGATGGCAATGGGCGCCGCGCCGGTCGATCAGCCCGCCAATATAGGCGTCGGTGGCGGCGTGACGGCGCAACTGCGGCCCGTCCGCAAGCTCCAGAACGTCGCCGGCGCCATGCTCGACGCAGTCGGCGTATTCTTCTTCCAGCGCTTTCATCTGTTTGGCGTTGAACGCCACCGTCGCCGCGCCATGAGTGTAGTCGCATTTGATATCGTATTTCTGGAGGCGCGCCTCGACGATCTCATTGCCGAGATAGCGTGTCTTCCACAGAAAGTCCTCCGCCTTTGGGCCGAGTTGTTTGACAAGCTCGCTTTCGCCGGACCAGCCGGCGAGCACCTGACCGCCATTGCGGCCCGACGCGCCCCATCCGATGCGGTTCGCCTCGAGGACGACAACGGAATATCCGCGTTCGGCGAGCGACAGCGCAGAGCACACGCCCGTAAAGCCGCCGCCGACAATCGCCACATCCGCTTCAAGATGATCGTTCAACACCGGACGTTCCGGCGCGGCATGGGCGCTCGCGGCGTAATAGGACGGGGTGTGGTCTTGTTTTGTTTGCATCAGAACGCCTGAAGGTAGGAATCATATTCGAAATCGGTGACGCGCTCATTCGCTTTCTGGATTTCCTGACGCTTCAGCGCCGTGTAGACGCGGGTGAAGAGCTCACCGAAGAGCGGCGCCAGAATTTTTCCATTTTCAAACGCATCCGTCGCATCGCCCCACGCCGTGGGAACTTTCGGCGCGTCGGATTCGTAAGCGTTGCCTTCCGTCACCGGCGGCGGCGTCAACTTATTTTCAACGCCATGCAGCACGCCGCCGAGCAGCGACGCCATCAGGAGATAAGGATTTGCGTCAGCCCCGGCGATGCGAAACTCAAAGCGGCGGTTCGAAGGCGCGTCGTTGGGAATGCGGATCGCCGCCGTGCGGTTTTCATAACCCCAGGTGAGGGAGGTCGGCGCATGGCTCGCATCCTGAAAACGGCGATAGGAATTCAAATGCGGCGCGAAAAAGATCATCGCTTCCGGCGCGGCGGCGAGAAGGCCGGCGACCGCATGAAGGAGAAGATCCGAACCGGCGTCGTCATTCCCGGCGAAAACATTCTCACCGTTCTCATTGAGCATGCTCATGTGAACGTGAAGGCCGTTGCCCGCGAGGTCGCCAAAGGGTTTCGCCATGAAACTGGCGATAAGCCCGTGTTTATCCGCGACGCCTTTGACCGTACGCCGGAACAGCACCGCCTGATCTGCGGCGGCGACAACATCCGCCTGATGCATCAGGTTCACTTCGAATTGCCCGGCGCCGCCTTCGACAATCGCTGCGCCG
>JAUIEG010000494.1 GCA_030428745.1 Alphaproteobacteria bacterium | reverse complement strand
TCGGCGGGTCAGGTTCCGGCGGTCGTTCTACCTGACGGCAAGGCGTTGGCGCAGTCGAACGCCATCATCCTTTATCTGAACCGCGCGCATAAGGGCGGCTTGTTGCCCAAGGGCGATTACGCCCGCGCCAAGGTTTTTGAATGGCTGTTCTGGGAGCAATATTCCCATGAAACCGCCATCGCTGTACGCCGCTTTCATAAAACCTATCTCAAAAAATCAGACTCCGAGATCGATCCGAAGCTGATGGAAAAGGGCGTTGCGGCGCTGACGCATCTCGAAGAAGCGCTGCAAAACGCCCACTATCTTGTCGGCGACAAGCTCACCCTCGCAGACATTTCTCTTGTCGCTTACACGCGCGTTGCGCCCGAAGGCGGCTTCGACCTTTCGCCTTACCCGGCGCTCCAAAAATGGATTGCCCGTGTTGAGCGCGACCTTGGCGTCAAAGCCGCAAAATCTCAAAAGGCCGCCTGATGTACCGCTATGATGAATTTGATGCGACGCTGGTCGCCGAACGGGTCTCGCAGTTTCGCGGACAGGTTGAGCGCCGCCTCGCCGGCGATCTGACCGAAGACCAGTTCAAGCCCTTGCGCCTGATGAACGGCCTCTATCTGCAATTGCACGCTTATATGCTGCGCGTTGCAGTTCCTTACGGCGCCATGTCGTCGAAACAGATGCGCCGTCTGGGCGAGGTCGCGCGCAAATATGACCGCGGCTACGGCCATTTCACGACGCGCCAGAACATTCAGTATAACTGGCCGGCGCTCGTTGACGTGCCGGACCTTCTTGACGACCTCGCCGAGGTTGAAATGCACGCGATCCAGACGTCAGGGAATTGCATTCGCAATGTGACGTCCGATCAATATGCAGGCGCGACGGCTGAAGAAGTCGAGGACCCACGTCCCTATTGCGAGATGATCCGCCAGTGGTCGACCTTCCATCCGGAATTTTCCTTCCTGCCGCGCAAGTTCAAAATTGCGATCACTGCTGCGCCTCATGACCGCGCGGCCGTGAAGGTCCACGACATCGGTCTTATTCTCTACAAGAATGACGAAGGCGAAACCGGTTTCGAAGTGCTTGTCGGCGGCGGGCTCGGTCGCACGCCCTATGTAGGCCATACGATCCGCAAGTTCCTGCCGAAGAAATATTTGTTGTCTTATCTCGAAGCGATCCTGCGCGTTTATAATCTCGAAGGCCGCCGGGACAATATGTACAAGGCGCGCATCAAGATCCTCGTCAACGCTGAAGGCATTGAAAAATTCGCCGGGATGGTTGAAGCGGAATGGGCGCAGATTAAAGATTCCGGCATTGATCTCCCGCGTGAGGAAATGGAGCGCATCAACGCCTATTTTGCGCCGCCGTCCTTCGAAAAACTCGCCAATGAAAGCGCGGCGCTGGAAGAGAAGAAAGCCAGCGACAAAGACTTTGCGCGCTGGCTGCGCATCAATACGGTTGCGCATAAAACGCCGGGCTACGCCATCGTCAATATTTCCCTGAAACCCATTGGCGGGGTGCCGGGCGACATCACGGACGTGCAGATGGAGGCGGTCGCGGACATCGCCGAGGACTATTCGCTCGATGAAGTTCGCGCGACGCACGAACAGAACCTTGTCCTGCCCCATGTGAAAAAGGACGATCTTTACGCCGTCTATTCGGCGCTCAAGGCGGCGGACCTCGCGACCGCGAATATCGGTCTCGTCAGCGACATCATCGCCTGCCCGGGACTCGACTATTGCAGCCTCGCCAATGCGCGCTCCATCCCCGTGGCGCAGCGCATTTCCGAGCGTTTCGCCGATCTCGACGACGAGGAAGATCTCGGCGAACTGAAGATCAAGATTTCGGGCTGCATCAACGCCTGCGGACACCACCATGTCGGTCATATCGGCATTCTCGGCGTCGATAAGAAAGGCGAAGAATTTTATCAGGTGACCCTCGGCGGCTCTGGCGCTGAAGACGCCTCACTCGGGGAAATCGCCGGTCGCGGTCTTTCTTCCGATCAGGTCGTTGACGCTGTTGAAAAGCTCGTCGGCGTTTACCGCCAGAACCGTCAAGGTACGGAACGTTTTCTCGATACATATCGCCGTCTCGGCGCAGACCCTTTCAAGGAGGCTCTTTATGAAGCTGCTTAAACTTTCCCGCGGCCGTCTTTTCCCGGCGCTTGAAGAGCCGCTCGCTGAAGTCTCGCTTGAGGATTGGCGCGACAATCCCCAGGGGCATGCGGATGCGACTGCGCTCAAGATCAGCAATGATACGTCTCTTACCGACGTTAAATGCGATCTCGCCGGGTTCTCGACGATCGTGCTCGAATTCCCCGCGTTCAAGGACGGGCGCGCCTATTCCCAAGCCCGCCTTTTGCGCGAACGCTACGGCTATACGGGCGAGATCCGCGCGCGCGGCGACGTGTTGCGCGATCAGTTGTTGTTCATGGCGCGCTGCGGTGTCGATGCGTTCGAGTTTTTGGGCGACGTCGACGGCGCAAACGCAGCGCTGAAGGAATTTTCTTTCGCCTATCAGCCGGCGGCTGACGACGCGTCGCCTGTTTGGCGCAAACGTCTCGACCGGGCAGCGGCGGCTTAAGGAATTTTATCATGAGCGCATCGGCATCTCTCCGCGCGGAAACACCGCCTGACATTCCCGCCAATGATGAGCGGGAGGCGCGGGCGCGCCATCTTGCGCTAAAACACGCCGGCGCCGACGCTCTTGAAATATTGCGTGTCGCCATCAAGGAGGAGTTTCCGGGCCGCATTGCGCTTGTCTCTTCCTTCGGCGCGGAATCGGCGGCGCTCCTTCATCTTGCGGCGCAAATCGATCCGTCAATCCCGGTGATCTTTCTCGAAACCGGCAAACACTTTGCGCAAACCCTGAGCTACCGCAAAAAGCTGACGGCCAAGCTCGGCCTCACCGATGTGCGCGACATTCATCCGTCAAAGGAAGCGCTGACCTTCCGCGATCCGTCCGGCGATCTTTGGAAACATGACGCTGACGCTTG
>JAUIEG010000493.1 GCA_030428745.1 Alphaproteobacteria bacterium | reverse complement strand
ATAGCTCGTCGTCGCTTCGCCGCTCGCGAATGTCCGTTCAGAGCATACAAAGCGCAAGAACGCCTGGTTCGTCGACGGCCCAAACAGCGTCGCGCTTTCAAGTGCGCCCCCAAGCCGCCGCAAGGCCGCGTCGCGCGTTTCGCCCCAGGCGATGACCTTCGCCACCATCGCATCATAAAAGGGCGTCACCTCGCTTGCTGTCTCGATTCCAACGTCGCAACGCACATCCTCGCCCGTCGGCGCACGCCACAGCTTCACCTCCCCGGTGGACGGAGCAAAATCCGCCGCAGGGTCTTCAGCATAAAGACGCGCCTCAATCGCATGGCCATGAAACGTAACGTCGTCCTGGCTCAGACCAAGCTTCTCACCCATCGCAACGCGCAGCTGCAGCTCAACAAGGTCTAGCCCTGTCACCATCTCAGTAACTGGGTGTTCGACCTGCAGTCGTGTATTCATTTCGAGAAAATAGTATTGTCCGTCCCCGTCGAGAAGAAACTCGACCGTGCCCGCGCCGCGATAATCGACAGCTCTCGCGGCAGCTATTGCTGCGGCGCCCATCTCGGCGCGCAAGCTTGACGTCATCACTGGACACGGCGCCTCCTCGATGACTTTCTGGTGGCGTCGCTGCACTGAACAATCGCGCTCGCCCAGATGAATTATTCCTCCGTGCACATCTGCAAACACCTGGATCTCGACATGGCGCGCGCCCTGGACCGTTTTTTCCAGTATCAGAACACCCGATCCGAACGCGTTCTCCGCCTCCGATCGCGCAAGCTTGAGCACGTCTGTCAGCGATTTTGCGTCGCTCGCCACGCGCATGCCGCGCCCGCCACCGCCCGCGGCGGCCTTGACCATCACCGGAAATCCGATCTCTTCGGCCGCCGCCAAAAATTTGTCGGGAGTCTGATCCTCTCCCTGGTAACCGGGGATGCACGGAACGCCCGCTTCGATCATCAAGCGTTTCGCCCGAGCCTTATCGCCCATTGCTTCGATGGCGGAAGGTTCGGGCCCGACAAAAATGAGCCCCGCCTCGCCAACGCGTCGTGCAAATGCTGCGTTTTCGGACAAAAAACCATAACCTGGATGAACGGCGTCAGCGCCGGTGCGTTCCGCCGCATCCAGGATCGCGGCGACGTTTAGATAGCTTTCAGACGGGGGCGCAGCCCCAATCCGAACAGCCGCATCCGCGCGAGAAACGTGCGGCGCATTCGCGTCCGCGTCCGAGTAAACAGCCACGGTCTTGATGCCCATGGCTTTCGCTGTTTGTATAATCCGTACAGCGATTTCGCCTCGGTTTGCGATGAGGAGGGTGCCTATCGACGCCATTTTACGCCTCCTCTGCCCAGACCGGCTTTCGCTTTTCAATGAAGGAAGAAACGCCCTCACGCCCCTCGTCACTGAAAATGCGGTCCGCAAAATTCTCCGCCGCCGCATTAATCTGCGCTTTGCGATCTAGACCAGGCATTGTGTGAATCAGCGCTTTGAGGCTTGCAACCGCGCCCGGCGCGCAACGCAAAACCTGCTTTCGAACAGCTCGCTCCGCCTCGTCTGCGGCCGAGACGCCTTTGGCGACGATGTCAGCGAGCCCAATACGCGCCGCCTCGACCCCGTCAAAACGCGCCGCAGTCAACATCAAACGCCGTGCAGGCGCATAGCCCACCTTCTGTATAACGAATGGTGCTATTTGTGCGGGCGTCAGGCCGATTGCAGTTTCCGAAAAAGAGAACCTGGCTTCAGTCTCGGCAATGACGATATCGGCGCAACAAGCCAGTCCTAGCCCGCCCGCCATCGCGGCGCCCTCGACGAGCGCCACGACGACTTGAGGCATGGCGTTGACGGCATCGAACAATGATGCTCCGGACTTTGATATCTCGACCACTGCGGCGCGGGCGCCGCCTTCCGCTGCGGGCTGGAACGCCGCCTGAAAGGCCTTCATGTCGCCCCCGGCACAGAAAACGCCGCCACGCCCGCGCAAGGTAATCCCACGCACGCTGCGATCATCGCGAACACCGTCGAGCACGGCTTGAAGCTCACCAGCGAGTTCAGACGAAAGCGCGTTTCGGCTTTCCGGCCGATTTAACCAGATAGAGAGCCAGTCGCCTTCGCGCTCCAGTTCCAATGTCGCAAGTTTTGTCGGATAACTCATTGCGGTCGCCTACATCCGTGCAATGCCAAAACTATTGCTGCGCAGCTGACGATTTCGTCCCTCCCACACGGTTGCAAGCAAAAACCCGAGCGCTTTTCGCGTATCTCTCGGATCTATGACGCCGTCATCTGTTCCGTGACCTGATGTATAAAACGCCGAGGACTGACCGTCGAACATCTGCTTAATGAAGGCTTCTTGCTGCTCAAGCGCGGATCGGTCGGGTTCAACGCCGGCGGCCTTGGCCGCGCCCTCAGCGACGATGGACATCACAGTCGCCGCCTGCTCGCCCCCCATTACGCCTGTCGCCGCATTCGGCCATGAATAAAGAAAATCCGGCTCAAACGCGCGGCCGCACATGCCGTAATTGCCCGCCCCGAAACTCGCGCCGATCATGAAGGTCAATCGCGGCGTCTCGGCATTGGTCACGGCCTGTATCATCTTAGATCCGTGCTTGATCATGCCGGACTGCTCATAAGCCGCGCCTACCATATAGCCCGTTGTATTCTGTAAAAAGACGATAGGTGTGTCGGCCTGATCCAAGAGCTGAATGAATTGGGCCGCTTTCGTCGCGCCGGCTGGATCTATCGGTCCATTATTGCCGATCATCCCGCACCGATAGCCCAAAACGCTTGTTTGCACACATATGGTTGAAACGCCGTAGCGCGGCTTAAAGTCCGAAAAATCCGATCCGTCCACGACACGCGCTATGACTTCGCGAATGTCATAAGGCTTGCGATAATCGACAGGCACGACGCCGGCGATTTCGTCCGGATCGTAAAGCGGCGCGACAATTCCACTCTGCGGCGGCGCCGGACATCGTTCATTCCAGCCAAGACGCGAAACAACCTCGCG
>JAUIEG010000492.1 GCA_030428745.1 Alphaproteobacteria bacterium | reverse complement strand
CCGCGCCTTCTCCGGCTGGCCGACGCGGGTGCCGTCAATGCGGATGTCCATATCCGGCGTCACCTTGAAGGCCGGCGTGGTCAGGGTCTCGCCATTGACGGTGACGATGCCCTGCTCGATCAGCTTTTCAGCATCCCGGCGCGAGGCGACGCCCGCGCGAGCCAGAAACTTCGCGATGCGTTCGCCTTCAACATCTTTCAAATCGGCCATTTCAAGGGTCTTTCAAATCGGAGGCGCGCGGGTAGCATATTATCGGTGAAAAGGGAAAAGGCGAAACTGGCGAACCGGCCCCGCGCCCGCTAGAACCCGCTCCATGAACACCGATGACGACTTCATGGCGCTGGCGCTCGATCAGGCGCGGCAAGCGGGCGAGGCGGGCGAGGCGCCCATCGGCGCCGTCCTTGTCGACGGGTCAGGCGCGGTGATCGCCGCCGCCGGCAATGCGCCCATCGCCAGCAACGATCCCACCGGCCATGCGGAAATCCGGGCGCTGCGCGCCGCTTCAGAAAAACTTGGCAATTACCGCCTGCCCGAAACGACCCTTTATGTCACGCTGGAACCCTGCGCCATGTGCGCCGGGGCGATCTCCATCGCGCGCGTCAAACGCCTCGTCATCGCCGCTTCCGACCCCAAGAGCGGCGCCGTCTGGCACGGGCCCAAATATTTCGAACAGCCCACCTGTCACTGGCGCCCTGTCGTCGAAACCGGCCCTTTCGCTGACGAAGCCAGCGCGCTCCTCAAGGACTTTTTCCGAGCAAGGCGCTAAACTCCCCTCCAAAACCGGGAGACGCCGCATGAAACGACTTCTCTTTCTGGAGCCGCTGGCGGGATTTCAGGACCTGACCCTTCTCGTCACCCGCGTCCTCACCGGCGCGTTCTTGATGTGGGGAACATGGGACAATATTTCCGACTCCGCGCGCATGTCTGAATTCGTGGACTTTATGCGCGCTTTCAATTTCCCGGCGCCGGAGGCCATGGCCCCGCTCTCGGTCTGGTTCCAGTTCGGCTGCGGCGCGCTCCTCATACTGGGGCTTTTCACCCGCTGGGCCGGCCTCTTGATGGCGTTCAACTTCATTGTCGGCTTTATGATGGTCCATCTCGCCGATGATTTCCGCGCTCAGTTCCCGGCCCTCATCCTGATCGCGGTCAACCTCCATTTCGCAGCCATGGGCGGCGGACGGTTCTCCCTCGACCGGCTGCTGCGCTAACTGCGTTTACGGCTTTCCCTTGGGGCGCCGTGCGCTATCATGCACGGCGAAAAAGGGAGTGATGACATGGAATTCGCCTATTCCGACCGCTGCAAGGATTATCTGAGACGCGTTACCGACTTTATGGACAAGCATGTCTATGAAGGCGACGAGATTTATGAACGTCAGCACACGGAATTCGGTCCCGGCGAAGGCCGCTGGAAGATCCCGCCTATCATCGAGGAGCTGAAGGACAAAGCGAAGGCCGAAGGCCTGTGGAACCTGTTTCATCCGAACCCGAAATGGGGCCCCGCGCTTTCCAACGCCGATTATGCGCCGCTCGCCGAACAAATGGGCCGCTGCCATATCGCCCCGGAAGTCTTTAACTGCGCCGCGCCCGACACCGGCAATATGGAAGTCCTGATGCAATACGGCTCAGAGGCGCAACAGGAAGAATGGTTGAAACCGCTCCTTGACGGAAAAATCCGCTCCGCCTTTTTGATGACCGAACCGCGCGTCGCGTCTTCCGACGCCACCAATATCGAAACCGAGATCACCGCCGACGGCGATGACTATGTCATCAACGGCCGCAAATGGTGGTCGTCGGGGGCCGGCGATCCGCGCTGTAAAATTTTCATCGTCATGGGCAAGACCGACAAAACCGCGGAACGCCATAAGCAGCAGTCGCAAATTCTCGTTCCCGCCGATGCGAAGGGCGTGAAAATCCTGCGCCACCTGCCGGTCTTCGGTTATGACGACGCGCCCCACGGCCATATGGAAGTGGAGCTCGACAATGTGCGCGTGCCAAAAGAAAATCTGATCCTAGGTGAGGGGCGCGGCTTTGAGATTGCGCAAGGCCGCCTTGGGCCGGGCCGCATCCATCACTGCATGCGCACCATCGGCGCGGCGGAAGTCGCGCTTGAAAAAATGGTGAAGCGGCTGTTGACCCGCGAAGCTTTCGGCAAGCCGATCTACAAACATTCAATCTGGGAGCAGCGCGTCGCCGAAGCGCGCATCGACATCGAGATGGCCCGGCTTCTGACGCTGAAAGCCGCGTGGATGATGGACACGGTGGGCAACAAGGCCGCGCAACAGGAAATCGCCATGATCAAGGTCGCGGCGCCGCGCGTTGCGCTCAAAGTGATCGATGACGCGATCCAGGCCCATGGCGGCGCCGGCGTCACCACCGATTTCGGTCTCGCCAAAGTCTATTCCGGCATCCGCACCCTGCGCCTCGCCGACGGACCCGACGAAGTCCATTGCCGCGCGATCTCGCGGATCGAGTTCAAGAAGCACTCGAATGCCGTGTAAGCGGTTGCCGCCCCGACGCTTGGAACCGCATAAGACGGGCGGGAATTCATGGAGAAAGAAATGAAACATCTGTTATTCGCATCCTTCGCCGCTTTGGCGCTCAGCGCCTGCGGCGGCGACAACGCCAAAAAAGACGACGGCCCCACTGGCGCGCAATTCGCGGAAGCCTGCGGCGAGGAACTCAATGTTCCCGAAGAGATTTGCAAATGTATTGGCGAGAAAGCCGAAGCGGACCTGACGCCGATCGAACGCAAATTCGCCTATGCCAGCATCACCGGCGATATGGAAACCACAGAGAAACTCCGCGGCGAACTCGGTGTCGAAGGATCGATGAATGCGGGCATGTTCATGGTCAATGCGCCTGCCGCCTGCGCCAGCGAGACCGCTTCGGACTAAGTTTTGCGGGCGGCGTCATCGCACGCGACAGCGCCGCCCCGCTCTACCATTGCTGGGGAAACTGAACTAAACGACGTCCCAGCAAGTTCGAGACGTTTTGTGCAGCCC
>JAUIEG010000491.1 GCA_030428745.1 Alphaproteobacteria bacterium | reverse complement strand
CGCGGCGTGATTGCCGTCGATACCGAAACGGACAGCCTCAACGCCATGCAGGCCAATCTCGTGGGGGTATCCTTGTCAACGCAGGCGGGCGAGGGCTGCTACATCCCGCTCGGCCATGGCGCCGAAGGGCTTGCGCTCGATGACGAAGACAGCGGCAAACAAATCCCGCTCGACAAGGCGCTGAAGCTTTTAAAACCAATGTTGCAGGATGAGAGCATTCTCAAAGTCGGGCAAAACTTGAAATATGACGCGCTCGTTCTGTCGCGCTATGGAATCAACGTTGCGCCTTTCGATGACACGATGCTCATGTCTTACGCCCTTGATTGCGGCAAGGGCGGTCACGGCATGGACGAACTCGCCAAGCGCCATCTTGATTACGAGACAATCAAATTCTCCGATGTCGCCGGTACGGGCAAAAAAGCGAAAACCTTCGATCAGATCGCGATCAAGGACGCCGCCAAATACGCTGCTGAAGACGCCGACATCACGTTTCGCCTTTGGGAAATTCTGAAACCGCGCCTTGCCGCAGAAGGCAAGACGACGGTCTATGAAACGCTCGAGCGCCCGCTCGCGCCGGTGATCGTCGCCATGGAGCGCGAGGGCGTGAAGATCGACAAGGCGGTGCTGGCGCGCCTGTCTTCCGATTTTGCGCAACGCATGGCGGCCTCCGAAGCGGAAGCCTACAAGCTTGCCGGTGAGGAGTTCAATCTCGGTTCGCCGAAACAGATTTCCGACATTCTCTTCGGCAAGCTCGGTCTGCCCGGCGGCAAGAAGACCGCCAAAGGCGCCTGGTCGACGAAAGCGGATGTTCTGGAACAACTCGCGGCGGAGGGCCATGAGCTGCCGCAGGTGCTGCTCGAATGGCGGGGGCTTTCCAAACTCAAAAGCACCTATACGGACTCGCTGCCGCACGAAATCAATCCGGAAACGGGCCGCGTGCACACTTCCTACGCCATGGCGTCGACGACGACCGGGCGTCTCGCCTCAACCGATCCCAACCTTCAGAACATTCCCATACGGACGGAAGACGGCCGCAAGATCCGAACTGCATTCATTCATGAAAAAGGCAATGTCCTGATCTCCGCCGATTACAGCCAGATCGAATTGCGGCTTGTTGCGCATATCGCTGATCTGAAGTCCATGAAACAGGCGTTTGAAGAGGGCGTCGATATTCACGCCATGACGGCGTCGGAAATGTTCGGCGTGCCGGTCAAGGATATGGACCCGATGGTCCGTCGCCGTGCAAAGGCGATCAATTTCGGGATCATTTACGGCATATCCGCCTTCGGCCTCGCCAATCAGCTCGGCATTTCGCGCACGGAAGCGAAAGATTACATCGATTCCTATTTCGAAAAATTTCCCGGCATTCGCCAGTATATGGATGACACGATCACCTCGGCGAAAGAACATGGCTTTGTCGAGACGATCTTTGGTCGGCGCACTTATGTGGGCGGCATCAATGACAAGAACCCGGCCATGCGCGGCTATTCAGAACGCCAGGCGATCAATGCGCCCATTCAGGGCGCTGCGGCGGATGTCATCCGACGGGCGATGATCCGCATGCCGGCGGCGCTGAAGAAAGCGCATCTGAGCGCTAAAATGCTCTTACAGGTGCATGACGAGCTGATCTTCGAATGCCCGAAAGATGAGGCGGAAAAGACCTGTGGGGTTGTGTCCGACATCATGATCGGCGCGCCGGCGCCGGCGGTGAATTTATCCGTGCCGCTGGTTGTGGATGCGCGCGCCGGCAAGAACTGGGACGAGGCGCACTAGCCTTCCGCTAGTAAACGCCAATCGCGTCGAGGACCACGAGCGTCGCCAGTTCGACGACGGCGAGATCGCCATCGACGATGCGATAGCCATATTCATCATCGAGATATGGAAGGCGCTGCACCAGATCATAAGGCGCATCCCGGACATAGACATCGGGCCCGAGCGGGCGGCCGACTTCATATCTCTTCTTCGCGATTCCCGGCGGCAGGCAGCCATTGTTTTTCTTTGCAAGGCCCGGCGGGCAATCCGGTGCGCCGCCGTAATAATCACGATAGACGCCGCGTTCGTAATCGCCGAGGCGGGTATAAGCGCGGCGCTCGCCAACATCGGACTGCTCTTCGTGTTTTGCCTTGTCGTGGCCCTTTGCCTTGCCCTGGCCGGGGTTGGCGTGAGCGGCCCCTATGACGCAGAGAGCTGAGGCGACGATAAAGGCGAATGTCTTTTTCATGGAAAACTCCTTGGCTCCGCGCAAATCCTAACGGACGCAAGGAGCTCTCGTTCCATGACAAATAGGCCATGACAAATAGGCAGGGTTCAGCCCCCGTTCGCAACAGGCGGCTGATTGGCTGACTGTTCCGAAGGCGTCTCGCTGGCGGGCTCAGGTTTTGCGCCGTCGCGTCCGCCCTTTGGTATTGATATCAGCGCCAGCAAAAGGAAGGCGCAGCCGAAAAGAACCGATTCAAACTCAACTTTCATCCCATACCCCCGGGAAAGACGAAAACGCCGTCTATCTCGCATATGCACAATAATGCGCGCAAAAGCAAGATTGTTGACAGCCGGGCCGCGAGGTCGGGTGGCCGGAAAGATCAGAAGTTACATGGGTTTAGAGTGGGCGTGAGAGTAAAAACCCCACCCGGCAGCGCTCTGGTGCATCTGCGAAGGTGTAAAAGGCGAGGCGGGGATCGTCGCCGAATAGGGGGCTTGGCGCCCATAGGGTTTCCGGGGCGACCGGCGCGGTCAGGTAAGGTCCCGCCACTTCCACTGCGAGCGGGTTGTGAAAATAAACGCAGCGCCCGGCGGCTTTGAACGCCATCGCCGCTGCGCCGCCGTCTTCCGCGAACCGCTCCGCCGAGGCCATCACGAAGACGCCGCGTTGTTCAGCGGGGATGAGGCTTGTCTGCAAAGGCGTCAGCACCAGCGAGCCTTCGGGGATCGGCGCTGACGCATCAATGGCCATGGCGCGCTGTTCGGCACGGGTGCGTTCATGCACGACCTCTTCATAAATGTTGATGG
>JAUIEG010000490.1 GCA_030428745.1 Alphaproteobacteria bacterium | reverse complement strand
GACCGCCGAGGGCGTCACCCTGATGCGCCTCGCCGAAGCGCTCCTCAGAACGCCGGACGCTACAACCGCCGACGCCCTTATTGAAGACAAAATCGAGGCCGGTGACTGGGCCTCCCACAAGGGCAAGAGCCCCTTCCCGCTGATCAATTTTTCGACCCGCGCGCTCATGCTGACAGCCGCCTGGCTTGACGATGTGGAAGCCAAAGACCCCCTGCGCCGGATGGTCCGCGCTACCAAGGAAACGCTTGACCGCCTGGGCGAGCCGGTGATCCGCGCGTCGGTCGGCCAGGCCATGCGCATCATGGGGGAACACTTCGTTCTTGGCGAAAGCATCGCCGCCGCCATGAAGCGCGCCCGCAAATTCGAAGACAAGGGCTACGTTTTTTCTTTCGATATGCTCGGCGAGGCGGCGCACACGGAACAGGACGCGCAGCGATATTTCGATGAATACAAAACCGCCATCGCCGCGATTTCAAAGCACTCACGACATGACTACGCGCCGGTGAACCCCGGAATTTCCGTGAAACTATCCGCGCTTCATCCGCGCTATGAATACGCCAAGAAGGCGCGCGTGCTTTCAGAACTTGGCGGGCGCGTCTGTGAGCTCGCCATTCAGGCGAAAGCCGCCAATATGGGCTTTAACATCGATGCTGAAGAGGCGGATCGCCTCGATCTGTCTCTGGACATTATCGAAATGCTGATGCGCGACCCGGCGCTCGCCGGATGGGACGGGTTTGGCGTCGTCGTTCAGGCTTACCAGCGCCGAGCGCCCCATGTTCTCGACTGGCTGGCGGCGCTTTCCCGCGAGACCGGGCGGCGGATCATGGTCCGCCTTGTCAAAGGCGCCTATTGGGATTCTGAAATCAAACGCGCGCAAGTGATGGGTCTTGAGACCTATCCGGTCTTCACCCGGAAAGTGCTGACTGATCTGAGCTATCTCGCCTGCGCGCGGAAGCTTTTCGACAATATCGACGTCTTCTTTCCGCAGTTCGCCACCCACAACGCCCTCTCCGCCGCCATGGTTCAGGCGATGGCCGGCGACCACAAGGATTATGAGCTCCAACGCCTTCACGGCATGGGCGAGGCGCTACACGACAGCCTGCTCGAGATGGGCGCCCGGTCCCGCATTTACGCACCCGTAGGCGGCCACAAGGAACTCCTGCCATATCTCGTGCGCCGCCTGTTGGAGAACGGCGCGAACTCTTCTTTCGTCAACCAGCTTATCGACCCGGACTTGTCGGTGGATGACATTGTCGCCGATCCGCTCGACGAAGTTGCGGAAATCACATCCTACCCAAATCCGCATATCCCGGCGCCGCGCGATTGCCTGAACGGCGAACGCCTTTCCGCAAAAGGCTGGGACGAAACGCATCCCCCGACCGCGGCAAAGATGTCACCCGCCGTGCGAAGCGCTCTTGTTCCTGTCGATGCCCGTCCCATCGTCAGTGGTGAATTGCTTTCTGGCGTCAAAGCGCCGGTCATCAACCCGGCCTTCACCAACGACCCGGTGGGCTCCGTCCAAACCGCAAACGAAGACGCTGTCGAGAAGGCCTGTGTCGCCGCCGCCGCCTTCGCAAGCGAATGGTCAAAGACGCCAGCCAGGCAACGCGCCGATACGCTAAGACGCGCCGCAGACATGCTGGAGGACCGCGGGGAGCATTTCATGGCGCTCGCGGTTTACGAAGCGGGCAAGACCTGGCCCGACGCTATCGCCGAACTGCGCGAGGCCGTGGATTTCCTGCGCTATTACGCTGACCGCGCCGAAGAACTGCAAAGCCCCCCGCTCGGCGTCATCGCCTGTATTTCCCCCTGGAATTTCCCGCTGGCGATTTTCCTCGGGCAGGTCAGCGCAGGCCTCGCCGCCGGCAATTGCGTCATCGCCAAACCCGCTGAACAGACCCCGCTGATCGCGTTCGAGGCGGTCAAGCTTCTCCTTGAAGCCGGTATTCCCCCGGCGGCGCTTCACTACGTGCCCGGAGACGGCCCAACCGTCGGCGCGCCTCTGGTCGCGCACCCGGCCGTAGGCGGCGTTGTTTTCACCGGGTCCACAGAAGTCGCGCAAATCATCAAAAAAAGCCTTGTCGCCGCCGGCAAACATGACGCGACGCTCATCGCCGAAACTGGCGGCATCAACGCCATGATTATCGATTCAACGGCGCTGCTGGAGCAGGCGGTGAAAGACGTCGTCGATTCAGCATTCCAGAGCGCTGGCCAGCGCTGCTCCGCCTGCCGCCTCGTTTGCATTCAGGAAGACATCGCTGACCGGTTCAATGAAATGCTCGCCGGCGCCATGGCGGAACTCGCCGTCGGCGATCCGTCGGAATTGTACACCGATGTGGGGCCCGTCATCGACGAAGAAGCGCGCGCCAATATTCAAAACTATGTGGACCATATCAAATTCGAAGCGAAGCTGATCGCGACAGCGCCGGAAACGGAACATGGCGTCAACGGAACGTTCATCAGCCCTGTCGCTTTCGAAATCCACAAACTCTCTGACCTCAGGCGGGAGGTTTTTGGCCCGGTCCTTCATGTGGTTCGCTACAGCGCCGACAAACTCGACATGCTTGTTAACGACATCAACGGTCTGGGTTACGGCCTCACCATGGGCATCCACACGCGCATCGATGAAACCATGGAGCGTGTCGCCAGGCGCGCGCGCATCGGCAACATCTATGTGAATCGTAACCAGATCGGCGCGGTTGTCGGTGTCCAGCCTTTTGGCGGCGAAGGTTTGTCCGGCACCGGCCCCAAAGCGGGCGGACCGCACTACCTCCCCGCGCTGACCCAAAGGCCGCGCCCCGATGGCGCTGCGCCTGCGCCCGTCATGGATAGCGATGAGATGTCCCTGGAAAAAGCGGCCTTCGAAAACGCCATCGACGCTTTGCGGCCATGGGCCGCCTGCGACCGCAAGCCGGTCCTTGACAAAGCCATGAACGCGCTGAGCGGTCTCGACGCCAATGTCAAAAAAGCAGTCGATGATGCGCTTGCCAAATTTACATCGACTACGGAA
>JAUIEG010000489.1 GCA_030428745.1 Alphaproteobacteria bacterium | reverse complement strand
AGAGCGTTGTGTTTCGCTCAATTCGGCAGTTTGCATCATTCTTGGGTATTTTGCTCGGCAGCATGTCGCTGTTCGCGCTGGTGCGTCTTGCGATTGATTTTGGGCTATCGGCTCCGATTGCTTTGCTCGCAGAGTATTACAGCATACTCGTCAATGCTTGCTTTTCATGGGCCCAACCGATCGCAGAGCAAGCGGTGCAATGGTTGGCGTTTCATTTTCATATCCACGCGACCTTGGCTTCCGAATGGAAGCACATACTTGTTTTGATGTGGCTGTATTTCAGTGCTGACGCCCGGGCGAACTTGGCGCTGCGCCGTTATGGCTTTGCCCTCTTCACCATTGTATGGGGCGCTTTTGTCGGGTTTGTGGGGAGCGTTACAACAGGTTTGACGGCATTGGCATCGCCTGAATTCAATAGCATGTCTCTTGCCATTCCCGTTGCCACCATTGCAATTTTTGAATTTGGAAGGGCAATCTGGTCTGCTGTTTTTCGATTGCCGTCTCCAGCGCGTGCTCGAGACAATATGACAAGACGAGAAATTTTCTTTTATCTATTCTTTCGATTTCCAATCACAACAACGAGCTTGGGTGTGGCGACCATTTTTCTTTTCCAATGGATTGTGGCGCACACGATTGATAATAATGGCTACAATGAAAATCTTCTTGCGTTATTTGCGTTCATCACAGTTCTTATGATGCTCTTTATCATGCGCGGCGTAATGCATGGATTAAACCGTCGTACCGAAGCAGAAACCTTGATGGAGAGAATTTCCTACTCGGGAAGTTTCCGGGTTGGTTTGCTGATGGTTGCGGCATTCGCCGGGACATTAATTTTTGTGATCTTGAACGCTGGTTTGGCTCGGCTTGGGTTGTGACGCCACCAGCGCTTCGTTTGAGGAGAATATCTTTTTGAAAACAGGAAATGATTGTGAACAGATTGCAGCTGGTAGTTAAATTAATTTGTGTAATGATCAAATGTCGCTAGGCAAAGAGTTTAAAAATCTTTCTTCCAGTTCGCCGAGACTGTCTGGTCGCCTTCCTGCTCAAGCTCCGTTTCGACGGTGATATTGTCGGTGATCTCATATTTGACCGAAACAGAGCCGTTACGCCCCTGCGCGTCCTGGCTCGCCGAAACGAAAAACCCGTCCGCTACATATTTGCCGACGGTGAGGGAGCCGCCGCCATTTTCCGGGTCTATGTCAACATTGAGAAGGTCGAGGCCGACTGCGCGCCGCAGCTTGCCCGTGACGCCGCCGCCACCGCCGCCAAAGGGACCGATGCCGCCGAGTGATGCAAGGGCCTGCGCTGTTTGCAGCGATTCCAGGGCCGAAAGGTTTTCCGCCGGTTTGCCGAACAGGATGAGGGACATGACGTCTTCCGACGGCATGGTCGGCGTTGAGGTGAGTTCGATATTCGGTTCGTCAGCGCGGCCGGAGACAACAATCGCCGCCGTGACGCCGTCCCCAGCATCAAGTTCGGCGCGAATATCGAGGCGCGGATTATTCGCCTGTTGCCGGTCGAATTCGATTGTTCCCCGCGTCAGGTCAAAGCGGCGTCCGGAAAAGTCGAGCCAGCCGCGCCGCAGGGACATGTCACCCAGCACCAGCGGCTCTTCGCGTCCCTTGACGGCATGGACATCAGCCGACCATTCGCTTTCGAGCCCGCGCCCGCGAATGAAAATGCGGTCGTCCGCTGAGATGCGGATGTCATAATCGAGGCCGTTATCCGGCGGCGGCGATGTCAGGTCTTCCGGCGGGGCGCCGTCCGTTCCGTCGAGAGCGACGACTTCAATGTCCACAAGCCCGGTGCTCTCAGGCGCAATGATTTCGGCATTGAGTTCGCTGATGGAAATATCGCCCTCTGCTTTGAGAGCGCTCAGCAGTCCATTGATTGTAACTTCGCCGTCGGCGCGAAGCTGATTGATCGGATGTGCCGCAAGCTCGGCGCCGTTGAGTGTAACGGTGAGATTGAGTGCAGAATCATCACCAAAATTTATATCACCGTCGAATGCAATCGTATCGGCGCGATCTTGCCCCGCGCCACGGGCGCCGCCTTTAAAGTCGACTTGGCTTTCTCCAGCTCCATAGGCGGCGTTGGCCTCTACATGAAGACCGGCGAGGGAAAAGCCGCTTTCGATTTCCGTATAGGCGCCGTCGGTGAGGCTCGCGCTGCCGGAAAGGTCCGGTTCGGCAAAGGTGCCGCCAACTGTAAAATTGGCGGTTAGTCCGCCTTCAATGGTTTGCAGGACAGGCGGCAGATAGGCGGCGATCGCCTGCATGTCGCCGTTATAACGGACACGACCGGAGAGCTCGCCCGAGGTATCAACCGATATTTTGGGCTCCCGGATGAGCTGGACAGGCAGGCGCACATCCATGCGCAGCTTTTCATCTTCTTCCCGGTCAGTGAGACGAAGTGTTTCGCCGTTCCAGACCGCCCGGCCGCTAATCGAGGCGTCTTCGCGGTTTAAGAGGAGTGAGCGCAGGGTGAAGTCGCCGCGCGCGGTTGTGCTGTTATCGGTATCGAGATTGAAACGGCCGGTGATCTGGCCGTCGGCGCCGGGGATCGTCACATCCGTCAGCAGCGCCTCTGCCTGCCAATGTGTTGGACTGAACGCCCCGTCAAGTGCGATTGCGCCATTGCGGCCCCAGGCGAGGCGGAGATTGTCGATGCTCACGCCGTCAGAAAAATCGAACTGCGCCGGCTCAATGAGCTGCGCCTGATTATATTGCAGAACAGCCTCAAAGCGGTTGAGCGCGAGGGTCGGTGCGCCGCTGGCGTTCGCGACGCCGGAGATCGCAACTTCTGTGGCGAGACCGGCCCGGGGGGTTCCAAATTGAGCCGCGTCTATGCGTATGCGGACGGCGCCCGGCGGGCCTTCCGCAGTGAGGTTCAGACCGGAAACGGTAAAATCGTTGACAGCAAAAGAGTCTGCTGTGGCGTTCATCCGGTTGAGCGCGCCGTCCCGGGACAGAACGCCTTTGGCAGTCGCCGCGCCTTGCGCCTTGACGCCGGGCCA
>JAUIEG010000488.1 GCA_030428745.1 Alphaproteobacteria bacterium | reverse complement strand
CGCCGACACGTTGACGGGCCTGATGGCGGCGCCGAATCTCATCGCCCTCCTGGCCTTGTCGCCGCTCGTCGCGAAGCTCACAAAAGAGTATTTCGCGCGCGAGAAAGCTGAAAAGGCAAAGGCGTAGGTTGGGGCTGAAAGGCGGCTGAAAGGCCTGGCAAAACAAGGTGAGACGCGCCCGGCTTGCAGCTGCAGGCCGGGCGCGTCTATTCTGGCCTCCTGAGAACGTTGAGGAGAGCGTAGGTGTCCAAGGGTTATCTTTCCGCCATTGCCGGCATGGCCGCAGCAATATCGACCGCCGGCGCCGCCATGGCGCAGGACGAGCCCGCGGTGGACGGCGCTTATGTGCGCCTCGGCGTCGGCGCGACATTTGTCGGGGATTGGGAGCAGGACCTCGCCTATAACCCCACAGTTGCTTTCGCAACGCCGCCTGCGGCCGGACAGACCGTGGATAATGGCAGGGCGATGACCTTTGCGGGCGCGCTTGGTTTTGATTACGCCGACGGCATCCGCACCGAGCTTGAATATCGCTACGCTTCAACCCCGGTCGATTCCGTTACGCCGGCCGGCGGCGTTCCAGCCGCGCCCGCCAACGAAGATGCAACAGCGCATTTCCTGATGACGAATTTCTTTTTCGACTTCGCCAATTCGTCTGCGTTGACGCCGTTTATCGGCGGCGGCGTGGGCGGCGCCTTTGTCAGCAACGAAATGAAAGAGCGCGATGCAGCGCTGGCGCTTCAGGGGCGGGCCGGCGTTTCGCTCGCCATGGGGACGGGCTTTACGGCTGACTTTGAATATATCTACCTGCGCACCAATGAACTCGACTTCGGTCCGTCTGCGGATGAGTTCATTCTCGGCGGTCCTGTCGGCCCTTCAGTCAATGGCGACCGCTATCAGGCGTCGTCCGTCATGGTTTCCCTGCGCCGGCGCTTCTAGCGCCATGACTCGAGCGCGATGACCCTTGAGCTTTATCTCGCCTTTGTGGCGGCGACGGCGTTGTTGATCATGACGCCGGGGCCGGTGGTGGCGCTCGTCGTGGCGACCAGCGTGCGCTGGGGCGCGAAGAATGCTTTCTGGATCGTTGCGGGCACGGCGTCGTCCTGCGTCTTGCACATGTTGCTCGTCTGCTTTGGCCTTTCTGCGCTTCTGGCCCATATCGGCGAGGCGCTGTTCTGGATCAAATGGTTTGGCGCCGCCTATCTCTTTTATCTCGGGGTGAAGACCTTGCGGGATAAGGCGGCCCTCACGCCGCAGGATCTGTCGGCGCTGGCGGCGAAATCGCCGCGGCGGCTCTTTGCGGAAGGATTTTTCGTGGCGCTGTTCAATCCCAAGCCGCTGATTTTCTATGCGGCCTTTTTCCCGCTCTTTATCTCGGCGGAGGCGCCCGCCTTACCTCAGCTTGTTCTGCTGGCCGCAACTTTTTTCGTGGTGAGCGTTTCGATTGATTCCGGCTGGGCGCTGGCGGCGGAACGGGCCCCCCCCCTCTTTGTGCGCCTCGGTCGCTGGGGAAATCGCATCACCGGCGGGGTGCTGATCGCCGCCGCCGCCGGGCTCGCCCTCTCCAGGAAATAGGCTGGCGCCAGGCCAGCCCGGACAGTCCTTAAAGAAAAGCGCCGCCTGAGCGCTTCAGTCGCCTTCAAATGCGGCAAGCCTTGGGCTAGACCACGCGCCGAAGGTCTTACCCCGCGCGGCACCCGCGCCAGTTCTCAAGGAGATTTCCCATGGCCCGCAAGAAAATCGCTCTCATCGGCGCCGGCATGATCGGCGGCACGCTCGCCCATCTCGCCGCCCAAAAGGAGCTTGGCGACGTTGTCCTGTTCGACATCGCCGAAGGCATCCCCGAGGGCAAAGGGCTCGATATCGCCGAATCCTCGCCCATCGACGGCTATGACAGCCATCTGAAAGGCACGCAGGATTACAAGGACATTGCCGGCGCGGATGTCTGCATCGTAACGGCGGGCGTCGCCAGAAAGCCTGGCATGAGCCGCGACGATCTTCTCGGCATCAACCTCAAAGTCATGAAGTCCGTCGGCGAAGGCATCAAGGCGCACGCCCCCAATGCGCTGGTCATCTGCATCACCAACCCGCTCGACGCGATGGTCTGGGCCTTGCAGAAATTCTCCGGCCTGCCCTCAAACAAGGTTGTCGGCATGGCGGGCATTCTCGACTCAGCGCGCTTCCGGTATTTCCTCGCCGAAGAATTCAACGTTTCCGTTGAAAGCGTGACGGCGTTCGTGCTCGGCGGTCATGGCGACACCATGGTGCCGCTGGTGCGTTATTCAACGGTTGCCGGCATTCCGTTGCCTGACCTTATCGAGATGGGCTGGACGACGCAGGCGAAGATCGACGCCATTGTCGATCGTACCCGCAAGGGCGGCGGCGAGATTGTTGCGCTTTTGAAAACCGGTTCGGCCTATTACGCCCCGGCGGCGTCGGCGATCCAGATGGCGGAATGCTATTTGAAAGACAAGAAGCTGGTCGTGCCATGCGCCGCGCAGCTCTCTGGTCAGTATGGCCTCAACGATCTTTATGTGGGCGTGCCTATCGTGCTCGGCGCAGATGGTTGCGAGCGTATTGTTGAGGTTAAGCTCAACAAGGATGAAAAGGCGATGTTCGATAGTTCCGTGGCTGCGGTGCACGAATTGATGGAAGCCTGCACTAAGCTTGACCCCAGCCTTGGCTAAAACAAAGAGACAGCGGCAATGACAGGGCGCCCCACGGGGCGCCCTTTTTTTTGCGCGCGGCAATTGTAAAAACGGGTTCCGCAATGTGGAATGCGTTTTCTGGAAAGGGTTCCGCATTCTGAAAATGCTACGTATACGTCGTAAAAACGATATGCTTAACGCTTTGGTCACGCGCTATTGGTAATGTCGGCTCATAAGAAACGGCGGTGACGATGTTTCCCTCAATGTCCAGCCGCAAAAATGATGCAGCAGCATGCTGATTAGACCAGGCGAAAGCTTTGCTATGTGTTTGTCCTGCTGACGGCAGGGGGAGTTGTATCGATGTTGTTGCA
>JAUIEG010000487.1 GCA_030428745.1 Alphaproteobacteria bacterium | reverse complement strand
CAAGCAGATGTGAATCCGGCGCCGTCTTTTCGGCTTTCAAAGCCGGGCAGCATGCGCACGAGAAACAGTTGCAATCCTAGGCGCGACGGCAGCGAGATCAATATCGCAATGCTTGATCCGTAAACAAAAACGCCAAAACCGTCCGCGCCCAAGACTTTGGCCAGAAGCAAAGTTGAAGCAAACCCAAGCACTACGTTGATGCTGCGGAGTATAAGCGCCGTGCTTGCACCGCGAGCGATCGGCCCGGCAAGAACCTTGCGTAGCCTATCTGCGTTGCGCCTCAGCATGCCGGTTTCATGTCCAGCATCGCACTCGTTGGTGGCGATAAAGCAGCTTTCTGCGACTTCAACCGGCTTGGCCTCATGAACAGCAAGACGCCGTCATGGGATTTTCCCAAGTCGACTTCAAACCCGGCGTTGAGAAGACTCCGAACTAAATGGCTTGAAGCTTCAACACCCGTTTTATGCGGGTGTGTTTCAACGCAGAGGAGGTCTACTCCGGGGAGCGTTGTATTCGCGAATATTGCGCATTCGGCGCCTTCTACATCCACAATTAAAACATTCGGGCGGTGCTTTTCGAGGGCGTCTTTCAACCTTACGGCGTTTACCGTGACAACGGTTTCAGCATTCTTATCACTATCAAGACCGCTCGCCCAGAAATCGCAGTGCACGTAAAAAGATGTGGTTTCCGCCTCTACATCGTCACTGACGATGGCTGCATTAATGATCTTGATATGCGCGCCGTTGAGTTCGAAGTTTCTCTTAATATCGCTGATGAGATCAGGGTTAGCTTCGTAAACTACAATGCTTTCATCAGAGACGGATTCTCGCGCCGCCAGCGCGATAAGTCCGATCCCTCCGCCAATCTCAAGTACGCGGTCGCCAGGGTTTAGAATGTCGCGAACCAATTTGCGTTCATCGCGTTCGTAGTCTTTGCACAACACGCGGCGCGTCATGTAGGGAGACCAGTGCGTATAATTTACACTGATGGCGACGTTGTCAAAATTGACTTGCTTTGGCCGCAGCGCAAGGCGCAGCATATAAGCGAGGAATCGCGCGCCGCGGGCCCACAGCAATTCGAGTCTGCTCTTGCGTGCTTGCGGGCTGCTCATGTTGTTATCCTGCGCGCTACGAACGCCACTGATTCTTTCGGGGCATGTGGCAAATAGGCCCGGGCGAGCCAGAGGAGGCGCGCGAAGGATGCAGGCTTCGCAATGATTTTGTTTGCGAGCGCCGCTTTGGTCACCCATCGGGCAATCAGCATCCGCATTCGAGCGCGCTGCGCCGGGTTTGGAGAGGTTTCATTGACATACGCCTCCTCAAGCGCAGCCAGCGCTGCGAATGCCGCGTCCAAATCGGGCTTTTCGGTGACGCCATAGAAAAATGAGAAAAGAGCGTTCAGGTCGTCAGCATCCAGATGTGAAAAGCGCATTTTTGCATTGGCTGCGGTGATGGACGCTGCAGCGCGCGACTGTGCTGGCTTATGCTTGACCGAAATATTCTGTGGATGCATGCGATACTTGAACAGCACGTCCTCCAAAGCCTTCCCGAGGCCGAGACGCAAGAGACGTTGCGTTAGCTCCAGGTCTTTCGCTCCTTCAATTGATGACTTGTATCCTTCCTCTAGCCGCTCAAACGCGTCGCGCCGAATCATCATCGAGGGGTGTATGACCGGCATTCGGAAAATTGAGACCCAGTCGCATTCAAATGCGGAGTGCGCCTCGGCGCCGGTCCTGAGGCAGCTGCCGTCGCCGTCGATCATGTCATAGGCGCAGGCGACGAAAACAAAATCGGGGTTGTTGTCCAGAAACCGCGCCTGCCGCTCCAGCCTTTCCGGTGCAGAAATGTCATCGCAGTCCATACGCGCGACATAGCGTCCGCGCGCTTCCCCGAATCCCAGATTGAGCGCCGCCGCGATGCCGGTATTCATGTCATTGCGCAAGACGCGTATGCGGCTATCGCGGCATGCATACTCTTTGAGTAGGTCCGGCGTTGCATCGGTCGAGCCATCATCGACGATTAGAAACTCAAAATCAGAAAGCGTCTGCGCAAGAATGCTGTTCAGCGCTTCCTCAAGATAAAGCGCGCCGTTATGTACCGGCATCACGATGCTCACTTTTGGCGCAAGTGCGTCCGAAAGTGTTGTGGTTTTATCGATGGCGCCGATGGTTTCGATCACAGCCTTGACGAACGCCGGCCAGCTGAGACGTGCGCGCTGGGCGGCTATGTGAGGTGCGAGAGAGCCGGCGTCATTTTTCTGCGCGCGTTCTTTGATCAATGTGGCAAGCGCTTTTGCATCGCCGGCGGGAAACAGCCAGCCGGTCTCGCCCGAACGGATCAACTCGCGAAAACCTTCAAGATCCGACGCGATAACCGGTTTGCCATAGTGGAAAGCCACCGGGGCGACGCCGGAGCCGGTGACATGGGTGTAGGGCAGGACGACAATGTCGGCGCGCTTGAAATACTCCGCTGCGTCCGAGTCTGAAACATAATGAGGGACAAGCTCGATGCGATCGCCAAGACCTTGCGCATCAATCTTGTCGCGAAGCGCTTTCGCGTCGCCCCAGACTTCGCCGACAATAGACAGTTTGACGTCGCAGTCGGCGCAGGTCGCGAATGCTTCGAGGAGAAGATCGACGCCTTTATAGGGGCGGACCAGTCCGAACATCAAAAGTTCAAGGCTCGCCCGGCGCGGGAGGTTCCCTTTTGCTTGCGGGTAGTCGAACAGCGGGTGCGGCGCCACGGTCACAGGGAGCTTGCCGGCGATCCGCGCGATGGCGCGCGCCAGCGCCTGGTTGTGGGTGATGGCGCTGTCCGCCTGACGGATCTGCCTGGCGAGCAGCCAGGATTTCCACTTTGCGGTTTCATGGTCGGCGGCGTTGTGAACCATGGCGACAACAGGAATGCCGGCGCGCCGTAACGATGACGCAATAAAGGTCAGCGCCGGCGCCGTAAAAAAGGTCCATGCCGGAATGATCGCGGCGTCAGGACGAAACTCTTTGATGCGCCGCACCGCCTT
>JAUIEG010000486.1 GCA_030428745.1 Alphaproteobacteria bacterium | reverse complement strand
TCCATGGTCATGACCGAAGAAGAGAAAATGCTCACCGCCTATCACGAGGCTGGTCACGCCATGGTTTCGATTTGTGTGCCGGGCAATGACCCTGTGCACAAGGCGACGATCATTCCGCGCGGCCGCGCGCTCGGCATGGTGCAATCCCTGCCCGAACGCGACCGCTATTCCATGTCATATGAACAAATGACCGGCCGCATCGCCATGGCCATGGGCGGACGCGTCGCCGAGGAGCTGAAATTCGGCAAGGAGAAAGTCACCTCCGGCGCCTCCTCCGACATCGAAATGGCGACGAAGATTGCGCGCGCCATGGTCACGCAATACGGCCTTTCGGAAAAGCTGGGCCCCATCGCTTACGCCGAAGATGAGGGCGAGGTGTTTCTCGGCCAGTCCATCGCGCGCTCGAAAACGATCTCCACCGATACGGCGAAGCTCATCGAAGACGAAATCAAGCGCTTCGTCACCGAGGGTCATGATCTTGCGAAAAAAATCCTGACCGACCGCCGCGAAGATTGGGAAAAACTTTCTCAGGCGCTGCTTGAATTTGAAACGCTCACCGGCGATGAGATCAACAAGATCCTCAATGGCGAGACCATTGTTCGCGAGGATCCGCTCGATCCGAAAGATCACACGCCGCCGTCATCCGTGCCGAGTTCCGGCGCGCCCGGTTCGGCCAAGAAGCGCGACGACGGAACCGGCGGCATGGAGCCGAGCCCGCAAGGGGCGTAAAGCAAAAAAACAATGCGGCGCCCGCGCTTGGGTGCGGACGCCGCCAATAGCCGCTGACGCAAGCTGCGCCGGCGGCTTTATTTTTTCGAAAAACTGATCCCGGTTTGATCTTCCATCGCGCCCGCGAAGGCCCAGCCGCCAAAGGTTTCCGACACGGCGACCATCAGTTCATTATCGCCTTTTTTCAGATCGAGCCCGACGCTGTCGAAAAAGCCGACCGTGCCGAGAAAGCGATAATCGCGTGCGGTCCAACCGGCGTCGCCATAATAAACGCGCTTGCCGTTGAGATAGACGCGCACGCGATCCGAATAGCCGAAGCGTAATTCTTTCACTTGCGCTCGCTCGGATGTGATCGGCAAGCGGATGAAAACCGTGGAATCGCCATCGGGCAGGCGGCGGCGCAGTTTTGATATGTTGGCGATTCCGTTTGTTTCAACGGCAATCTCGCTCCACGCCATATCCTTGTCCGGTTTTGCGGGCAGGGTCAGGAGACTGTCCACGTCAGCTTCCGGAAATACCGTAGATACACTCCATGTTTCAATCAGACCGTCGGGCGGCGCCGGCGTTGGTTTCGCCTCGTCGACGATATCTTCGCCATCTTTTAAGGGGCGGAAAGTGATGTTTGAAAAATGCGCCGTGACGGCCCCGGTGACGCGCAGGCCCACATAGCCGGATTTCAGATCGGTTTTGAGGTCCGGCACATGCAGCACCGGCTGGTCGCTGTTGAAATAGAAATCCGCCCTGTCGTCTTTGATAACCACCTTGGCGTGATTCCAGCCGTCGAAGGTCTGCGACAAGGAAGCGATGGCGTTTTCGTCGGAAAAAATTTGCCAGGCGGAATTGCCGTTCTCCACCGGCGTGTATTGAACGGCGTCCGGCTTGTTGTTGAGATGCGAGCGGAAATAGATTTCCTCATAATGACCGTCGCTTTCCGCGCGCCAGATCGGGCCGATAAAGCCTTGCACCTCTTCATAGGCGGCGTCGAATTCAATGACGCCGTCGGTGAAGACCTCATCGTCAATCCACACCCGGCCGCCTTTCACGGTGAGCGCCTGGCGGCCCTGATAGGTTTCGGTTTTTGCCTCCTGCGCATTCACGCGCCATGTCTTTCCCTCGAAAGAAAGGGTTTCCGGCGGACTGGCGGTCTGCGCGAGGGCGGCGGGGGAGAAAAGGACCGCAAGGGCGGTAAACGCATGACGCATGAAAAGGCTCCGTATTTCAAAGGAGCCGAGCTTGACCGAACCCGCGCTGGCCGTATTGCAAAAAGCGGACAGGATCGGACTTAAAGGAGCGCGCGCCGTTCCGCATGGAACGCCTTCGGCGTCATGCCGATTTCAGACTGAAAGGCGTTGATCATGTGGGGCTGGTCATGGAAGCCCGCGCCTGCGGCGATTTCCGCCCAGTCGGGATTGGCGGTTTTTTCCGCTGCGAGCGCCGCCGCTGTGATCTGCAAATGCCGCGCATAGGTTTTCGGTGAGCAGCCCACATGGTCAGTGAAGCGGCGGCGCAGATTTCGTTCGCTGACGTCAAGCCGCGCCGCGATGTCGCGCAATCGAATTTGTCCGTCACTGTCGCGCAACCATTTCGCCGCCAGCCTTTCCGGCCCCATATTGGCGGCGGCGCTGCAAACGAGGCGGGATAGATCGTTCTTAAGCGCGCGCAAAATGTCCCGGGCGCCGCCCCGTTCACCGAGCGAACGCGTTGTGGCGCAGGCCTCTTGCAGGCGTTTCGGCGCACTGATGCGCTGATGTTCAGAAAACTCACGGGGAGAAATCCCGAACAGCGTGGCGGCAAGCTCAGGTTTCATCCGCCATGCAATCAACTCCTCCCGCGGCGATGGCGTGTAGTGACGTCCTTTGTAGTAAGGCCCGCATATCACGAGATCGATCTCCGCCGCCTCGCCGTTTTCATCGCGCCAGCGGATCAAGGCGATGCTGGGTTCGCCATGGGGCAGAAGCCGGTGCGGCGCAGGCTCTCCTTGGCGGGCGATGCTTGTCCAGGCGAGATCGAGCGCGCTCTCGGCGTCATCGGGCGCATGCCACGCCCGATACTGTCCGAGGGCGTGGTCCGGCGCGGCGGCGATGGGTGGGTCCGGGTCTCTCACCATTGCGTAAGCCTAGCTGAAAGCTCATAAAACATCAGTCCTCTCGCGCCAAAGTGAAGCCGTGGCGCGATGTGTCGAAAGGAGTTTTCGTTGAAGGATTGGCGCATCATGGGCGTCGTCAATACGACGCCTGATTCCTTTTCCGACGGCGGGGCGTTTCTGGACCCCGGCGCCGCAATTGCGCATGCTTT
>JAUIEG010000485.1 GCA_030428745.1 Alphaproteobacteria bacterium | reverse complement strand
ACGCGCGTCCTCGCCTCGGGATCGCAGACGCGGTGGAAAAGTTTCGATCAGCTCGCACTTAATTTCGAAAACCCGTTCCAGCCTGCCGAGACCACCACCCAGAACTGGCAAAACACCTGGGCGGGGGCTGTTGGCGTCGAGCGAGATTTTGGGCCGTCCCAGACGTTCCGTCTTGGCGTCATGTATGAGGAAGACCCGGCGAATCCCGATTTTTCCAGCCCGCGGGTGCCGGGCGCCAGCCGGGTCTGGCTCGCCGGCGGCTATTCACGCGAGCTTTCTGATCGGGCTGAGCTTCATCTCGCCGCCTCATACGCTTTCGCCGATACGACGCCGGTGAACGAGTCCGCCGCCTATCCGGAGAACCTCTTCCGGGGCTCTGCGACCGCTGATGTGGATATTGCCGGCTTCGTCGCCGCCATTGGCGTCGATTGGCGATTCTGACTTCGCTGATGACTGATTAATGGGCTGCGCGGCGCCATTGCCGCGCGCCAGCCCATATGCGATTTACTCTGGAAATTCAGTCAATTCCGGAGCCTGCCCATGTCTGTACTGCAAACCCCGAAACCCGCATGGAAGACCGACGATCTCGAGCTTTTCGAGGACGAGGTCGGTAAGTTTTTCTCGCGTGAGCTCGCCCCCCATGTGGAGAAATGGCGCGAGCAGGGCAAGGTCGACCGCTGGGCCTGGGAGAAGGCTGGCGAGCAGGGGCTTCTTTGCATGTCGATGCCGGAGGAATATGGCGGCGCTGGCGGCAGCTTCGCCCATGAGCAGATTTTTATCGAACAACAGATCGCAGCGGGCGTCGAAGGCTTTGGCGCCGGTCTCCATAACTGCATCGTGGCGCCGTACATTTTACACTACGGCACTGAGGAACAGAAAAAGCGCTGGCTGCCGAAGATGGCGTCAGGCGAACTTGTCGGCGCTATCGCCATGACCGAACCCGGCACAGGCTCTGATCTTCAGGCGGTGCGGACGACGGCGGTCAAAAGCGGCAATCAATATGTGATGAACGGGTCAAAAACCTTTATCACGAATGGCCAGACCGCAAACATCATCATTGTGGTGTCAAAAACCGATCCGTCTGAAGGCGCGAAAGGTGTGTCGCTGATGGTCGTTGAGACCGATGAGGTAGAAGGGTTCGAGCGCGGCCGTAATTTGAAAAAACTCGGCAACAAGGCGCAGGACACCTCGGAGCTGTTTTTCAACGATGTGAAAATTCCAACCGAAAACCTTCTCGGTACGGACGAGGGGCAAGGCTTCTTCCAGTTGATGGAGCAATTGCCGCAGGAGCGTCATCAGATCGCCGTCGGCGCCATTGCACAGATCGAACGCGCTCTTGAACTGACGATTGCTTATGTCAAGGAACGTCAGGCGTTTGGAAGGCCGGTGATGGCGTTTCAGAACACCCAATTCGTGCTCGCCGAATGCAAGGCGAAAGCCACCATGGCGCGGGTTTTCGTCGACAGCTGCACCCAGCAGCTCCTTGACGGCACGCTCGATGCGGCGACGGCGTCCATGGGCAAGATGCTGCTCACCGATCTTTGCGGCGAGATTGTCGATAAATGCCTCCAGCTTCATGGCGGCTATGGCTATATGGATGAATATCCGATCAGCCGCCTTTATGCCGACTGCCGCGTCGAGCGGATCTATGGCGGCACCAACGAAATCATGAAGCTCTTGATCGCGCGCACGCTGTAAGTGATCAGGCTTCGGCCGGCGACGAAGGATGACATCCCGCTGTTGAAGCGCTGGGATGAAAAGCCTCACGTCATCGCTGCTGGCGGCGGAGACGACTGGTATGACTGGGACGCCGAAATTCCCCGCAACGCCGAATGGGGCGAACTCCTGATTGCTGAGGAGGCGGGGCGTCCCATGGGCGTCATGGAGATCGCTGATCCGGCGAAAGAGCCAACCCACTATTGGGGCGAGATTGAAGATAATTTTCGCGCCATCGATATCTGGATCGGTGAAGAGGATGACCTTGGCCGCGGGCTCGGCGCGCAGATGATGCGTGCTGCGCTTGACCGCTGCTTCGCCGACGAAAAGGTGAGGGCGGTGGTGATTGACCCGCTGGAATCGAATGCGGACGCGCGGCGCTTTTACGAACGCCTGGGGTTCAAGTTTGTTGAGCGCCGGGCATTCGGTAAGGACGACTGTATCGTCTATCGCCTCACTCGGACGGATTATGAGGCGCTGGCGGCGAAACGCTAGAGCGACAGGCTGAGCGACACCGACAGGACGTGATTAAGTGCGTCGGGCGCGTTTTCACGGTTGATGTGGTTCAACATGTAACCGGCTTCGATCGCCAGATGGTCCGTCGCCCTGTAATTGATCCCGGCAAAGTTCCGGCTCTGATCATAACCGCTCGCGGCGCCCCAGTCTGTGTCATTGAGCGCGATGAAGGTTTCGTTTGAAAGAACCGCCGAATAGGGCGTTCCCTTGAATGGCCGGCTGTAGCGAAGCGACTGACGCACCCGCCAGCCAGTGTCCGCGCCGCCTTGGATGAACCGCTGCTCCAGCCGGGTGCGTCCGGTGATCGCCCCGTCCAGCGCCTCGCCGACAGTGTAGGTCGCCTGCTGCCAAAGGCGATTTTCAGTGACATCGGCGGCGGCTTCCTGGCGCGAGATGACGCGCGCATAGCCGGCCCACAAGGAAAGTCTGTCATCGACCCGCCAGCCGAGGCCGGGCCGCAGGATCGAGACCCCGAGATCGCCGGCGTCATCGCGAAATCGCGCATGACCGTCAAACCAGACGAGAAGCCGGCCGTCCTCTTCCAGAGGGCCTTTGGCTGACAGCGCCGTCCAAAGCTGAAAATCGTCCGCTTTCGCCAGCTCCAGCGGCGCTAACGCCAAAGCGGCGGCCAGTGATAATGTGAACGGGGTCTTCACCTTGTCTTTATCTCCAATTTTTGTCCGGGGTTTTCTTCAGGGGGGAAAACACGACATAGAAACCCTGCCGCCAGTTTCAAGAAAAGGCGGGAAACAATCGGATTATCCTATGGAAACCGCCCATATCTTCGCCGCGCT
>JAUIEG010000484.1 GCA_030428745.1 Alphaproteobacteria bacterium | reverse complement strand
GGCGTCAAACTCGGCGAACATACGGGCGGCGCGCCACTTGCCAATCCTGAAGACGCGGCGCCGGAAGCCGCAGAACAAGCGCGCCGCGATATGGAGGCTTATTTGCATCGCCGCCTTCCAGGCCTGTCTCCGTCGATTACCAAGGAGCAAAGCTGTCTTTATGCGATGTCGCCAGATGGGCATTTCATCATTGATCGCCATCCCGACGATCCGCGCACGATCATCGCCATGGGGTTTTCCGGGCATGGCTTCAAATTCGCGCCGGTGATCGGCGACGCCCTCGCCGACCTCACCCTCAAAGGCGAAACGATAAAGGCGTTCGACTTTCTGAAGCTGGCGCGTTTCGCCTAGGCGTAAATGTCCGTGAAAAGCTCTTCGGCTGCAGGCTCCGGGCTCTCCAGCGCAAAGTCCGCCGCGTCCTTGACGATCGCCTTTAGCTCCTTGTCGATCTCTTTGAGCTTGTCCTCATCCTTGAAGCCATTGTCGGAAAGGCGCACCTCGCAACGCTTGATCGGATCGTTGTGCTCGCGCACGTCGTCCACTTCCTCACGGGTGCGGTATTTGGCGGGGTCCGACATAGAGTGACCGCGATAGCGGTACGTCTTCATCTCAAGAACATAGGGCCCTTCGCCAGTGCGGGCGTGTTCAACCGCTTGCCGGCCCGCCTCGCGCACGGCGAGCACGTCCATGCCATCGACTTCCATCCCCGGAATGCCGAAGGCGGCGCCGCGGCGATAAAGATGCGTGTCGGAGTGAGAGCGTTTGACGCTCGTGCCCATGGCGTACTGGTTGTTCTCGATGATGAAGACGACCGGCAGCTTCCAGAGCTGCGCCATGTTCATGGCTTCGAAAACCTGCCCCTGGTTCGACGCGCCGTCGCCAAAATAGGTGAAGCTGACGGCGTTGGAGTCGCGGTAACGATTGGCGAAACCAAGACCGACGCCGAGCGGGATCTGCGCCCCGACAATGCCATGCCCGCCATAGAACTCCTTGTCCTTGGAGAACATGTGCATGGACCCGCCCTTGCCCTTGGAATAGCCGCCTTCGCGGCCGGTAAGCTCGGCCATGACGCCCTTGGCGTCCATCCCGCAGGCGAGCATATGGCCATGGTCGCGATAGCCGGTGATAGTCTGGTCGCCCTCCTGCTTCACCGCCTCCATGCCGACGACTACCGCTTCCTGGCCGATATAGAGATGGCAGAAGCCGCCAATATGACCCATGCCGTAAAGCTGGCCCGCCCGCTCCTCAAACCGGCGAATGAGCAGCATATCGCGGTAATAAGCGAGAAGCTCTTCGGTGGTGGCGGTCAGGTTGGACTTAGGGGGGGCTTTTTCGGCTTCGGGGGCCATCAACGGTTCTCCGGATCTGTTCGGCCCTTGTCATAAACGGCGGACCGCCGGGGAACAAGTTGTCATCGGTGACAGAAGCGGCGACAGAACCGCGCCGGGCGGGAAACCCGCTTAATCATTGAGAAGCCGGTCGAGCTCGCGGCGCGAGATGACCACGTCGCCCTCCCGGGAATAGCCCAGAACCGCCCGGATCCGCTCGTCCAGAAGGTCGGGATCAAGCGATTTGGAATTGAGGAGATCGGCCCGCTTTTCGAGCTCAATGCGCCGGGCGTGCAGCTCGTCAAGCTGCGCCCCTTTCTCAGCGGCCTCCTTTTCGAGCGAGGAGAGCGCCCGATAGCCAGTATCGCTCACCACTGCGCTGTAGAGCAGAATGGCGGTCAAACACATAACCAGAGCGGGAAAGGCGATGTCGAAAAGGAATCGAAGACGCAACATGAGCCAGTTCTTTTTTTTGGTTGCGTTTCAAAAGAATCAAAGTTGGTTAATGATTCGTTAATATCGCGCCTATCGATTCTGGTTCTTTTTCAACCTCAAAAGAATTTCTTCCACCGAACGAGGTGAAGCGGCTTCAAACGCCGACCAATGATACTTGTGCAGCGGTTGGAAAACGCTTGAAACGCGATTCAAGATTTGCGCTGCGGCGCAACAGAATCGCCCAGGCGCCAATTCGCTTACACCTTACAGAGCGGTAACATTGGCGCCGGGAAATAAAACCCCACGAAGACACTCCCAACATTCGCAAAAGCATCAAAACCGGAGACGAGCCTGCCGAAAAGACGGCCATTCATAGCAGATTGTCGATGATGCTTTTTATATCTTCATAGACTTGCAGATATTCATTAACCTTGTTGCGTCGGCCGGGGGAGCCACAATCGGGAAGACCCTCCGGCCACGTTTAACATCACCGGAGGGAACAACATGAAACTCAAAAAACTATCCGCAATTTTGGCTGGCGCATGCGCTCTAGGCGCGTTTGGAGCGGCGGCGGCCGAGGATTATTCAGGACACAAACTTGTTCTCGGCATTGCCGAAATCATTACTGATCCGATTTCAGGCGAAGCCGGCCGCACCGAATTCTTCAGAAAGGACCTGGGCAACGGCCAACTCGCTCATGACTTTGTCTACAACGACCCTCGCGCATCCTGGGACACCATCCCGGATATTTCTATTGCAGTGAAAGAGGGCAACACTTCCAGCGACGCCAATCTTGGTAATCAGGTTTTCTGGATGTACGAAGCTTTCGATAAATGGACCGACAATACCTGTTCTGGCGTCAACACGACGAAGTTCGCCGGCGACTCTTCCGCACCCGGTCTCGTGGAGAACTTCTTCAATACAGGCGTGATCGACCTCAGCCTTATTGAAGCAGATGTAACTCAGGTCGGGTTCCGCGGCGTCGGGCCGATTTTTACTCCCGGCACGACAACGCTGGGCGTCGCCTATACGCTCTTCTGGACCGATGCGGAGGGCAACCTCACCGACATCGACAATAACGGAAAGGTCGACGCTGCATTGCGCGAAATCTACTACAACGACCAGTATGAATGGGCCGATGACGGTCAAGGTGATCGCGGAACCGGCATCTTCGACTTCCGCGCTGTCGCGATTCATGAATCCGGACACGGTTTGTCTGCTGCGCATTTTGGCAGCATCGGCACCAAAGACGGTGCGCTCTTCGCCAAACCTAAAGCGGTGATGAACGCAATCT
>JAUIEG010000483.1 GCA_030428745.1 Alphaproteobacteria bacterium | reverse complement strand
CCGATACAATTTCACCGGGCGTTTCATTTTTACGCTGCTCAGCGACCGTGGGAAACCTCACCTCATCGCCGTTGCGGCGACGCATGCGCCCTTCGATCACGGCGACTTCCGGACGACGCTCCATGAATTTTTCCGCATGGACGAGCCAATCCGGGTCGAGCACGCTCGCCGCATCCATGAACTGCACATACCGAACGCCGGGCAGAATCTTCTTAAGATGACGATAGCCGGCGTTCTTGGCGCGTCCGGCCGTTTGCGGCCCTTTGCCAATGTCAGCGATCTCGGCGCCGGCTTTACGCGCCGCGGCGACGGCCTCGTTCATGGGGCCGAGCGGCATGAAAACAACTGCACACCCCTCCGGCAGCGAGCGGATCGCGGCCTCCGGTGAAACACGCGGATCGGAGCCGACAATGACGGCGCCGATGAGCGCTTTTTGCTGCGCGGGCTTGGCGGGTTGCGACTGCGGCGCCGCCGACGGCGCGGGCGCCGGCTTGGTCTTCTGCTCGGGCGCGGGACGCTCTGCGAGCTGCACATCTGTCTCATCCGACGCTGGCATGATCCGGCTCGTCACTTCGGCGCGCAGGTCTGTCAGCGTCTTTACCGGCGCACTCCCGGCATACTCTTCTTCCCGTCCGCTGCTGGCAGGTTCATTACCGTCGGGCGCGGGCGGCAAGGGCCGGTTTAGAAAGTCAGTGCGATCATCAACAAACGCGTCGGGGCCTTCATCCTCTTCATCGGCCGCGGCGATCGGCGGGGCGCTCGGTTCATGAGAGGCAATGCCGAAAACGCCGTATGATTTCTTGTCGCGCACCACCGTGCGGATTGTCTCGACGCCGACCACAAGATCTTCTGCGGAAAAGGCGTAAACAAGCGCTGTGTCGGCGATGACATTGATGACGCGGGGCACGCCGCGCGATTGCTCGGCGATAAGATCGATGGCGCGTTCTGTAAAAATACGGCGGCGGCAGCCGGCGATCGACAGACGAGTTTCAATATAAGAGTGAACTTCATCGCGGCTGAGCGGCGTCAGATGAAAATCCGACCCCACACGCTGCGTGAGCTGCAACAATTCCGGTCTGTTAAGAACATCTTTCAGTTGCGGCTGGCCCACAAGAATGAGCTGTAACAGCTGATCCTTGCCGGCGTTGATATTCGACAATAGCCGCAGTTCCTCCAGCATATCTGTGGACAGGTTCTGCGCCTCGTCAATGATGAGAACGATGCGACGGCCCTGCGCATATTCACTGATGAAGAACTGCTGCAACTGGGAGAACAGCGCCACATGAGAGCTGTTGTCAAAAGGCTGACCGAAAGCCATCAACAACCAGCTCAGAAGGTCGCCCCGTCCTTCCTGCACATTCGACAACAATGCGACCGTATGCGTATCGGAAAGCTGATCGAGCAGCCGGTGAATGAGCGTGGTCTTTCCGCACCCGACTTCACCGGTGATGACAGAAATGCCTGCGTGATTCAAAACGCCATATTCCAGCATCGCGTAAGCGAGCCGGTGGGTCCTTCCCCAATAGAGGAAGGACGGGTCCGGTTGGATGGAAAACGGCTTTTCTGTTAGGCCGAAAAACTGTTCGTACATTACGTCAATGCTTTCGATTGGCGTCAGCCAAACTGTTAAACGG
Organism: Alphaproteobacteria bacterium; assembly: GCA_030428745.1. Classification (GTDB taxonomy): domain Bacteria; phylum Pseudomonadota; class Alphaproteobacteria; order Caulobacterales; family Parvularculaceae; genus Hyphococcus. The sequence continues at coordinate 1,424 of JAUIEG010000483.1, read as the reverse complement.
CTATCAAGCAGCCGATACTAAAGACTGGCCAGAAGCGACGCCGCCTCGTCACCAAATGACAAATTCGCGCCGCCAAGGCTTAACGCCTTCTCAAGATTTTCACGCGCCGCAGCATTGTCGCCGTTTGCTGCTTGCGCCGCGCCCAGGTGATAACGCATCTCCGGATTGTCTCCGGCGGCGGCCACCGCCTGTGACAGATACTCGATCGCTTTAGCGTAATCGCCGGCGCGATAATACGCCCAGCCGACCGTATCGCGATAATACGGGTTATCGATGCTCTCGATTGTTTTCGCAATTTCGAGCGCGCGGGCGATGCTAGCGTCATCCAGACGCATGTCACTCGACAGGCTGACAAAATTGTTGGCGATGATGCGATCATCGGGGCGTTTCTCAATAAGCTCACTGTATAGCTCAAGAGCGCCCTGGCGATCGCCGCTATTGAGGAGCACATCAGCCTTGAAGACTTTTAGCGCGTCATTTTCCGGCGCCGCGCGCAATCCCCGCTCAATGAGTTCGGAAGCTGCATCGCGGCGGTTCTCCGCGAGATAGTGGCGATAGAGGAAATCAAATGCTTCTGAACGCTGCGGGTTCGTCTCCGTCGCTTTCAACAATGTGGATTCGTACTCGCTCTTTTCGCCTCGGGCGAGATGGACCCGCGCCATTTGCAGTTGAGCGAAGTAATTTTCCGGGTCCGTTTCAAGCATGCGCGCCAAAAGCTCTTGGGCCTCATCCGTGCGCTCTTCGCGAATATAAGCGTCGATGAGCGCGTTCAGCGGACGTCCCTGCAACGGCGCATTCTCACTCTGAGCGGACAGAGTTTCGATCACGCTGCCGAAGTCCTGAAGGCCGATATAAGCGGCGGACTTGATCGTTGAAGCAAGCTCGGCGTCGCGGCCGGCATTCGCCAGCAGCTGGCCGACCTCTTCGGCGCCGCGCCAGTCCTGCTTGGCGAGCCGGATAGAAGCGAGAAGGCGCAAATTCTCGATCTCGTTCGGATGCACCGCCAGAGAATCTTCAAGAACCTCTTCGGCGCGATTGGCGTTTTTGCGGCGAAGCAGGAAGCGCGCAAATTGCTGCGCAACGGCCGGGTTCTTCTGACTGGCCTCAAAGGCCTTGGCGAGTTCCGCCTGCGCGAAGCTGTAATTGTCCTGACGCTCGAAAGCCGCGGCCATGAGGATCATCGCCTGAAAAGTGTCCGGGCTATTGTCGATCACAGCGCGCAGATTGTTGATCGCCTGATCATACTCTTCCGCGTCGATCTGCAGTGCGGACCGGCGCAACAGCGCATCTGTATTATACTCGTCGGCGGCGAGAATTTCATCGACAAGCGCCGCCGCTTCGTCTGTCTTGCCTTCGGCGAACAAAATCGTGGTGATCCTGTTTTTCGCCTTCAGCACAACGTCCATGTCGTCACTGGCCGCCAG
>JAUIEG010000482.1 GCA_030428745.1 Alphaproteobacteria bacterium | reverse complement strand
AACATCCGGACGCGGAACATCACCATCGGGGGAAAGCGCATTGAAGCCGCGAATCGCTTCGGCGATTTTTTCCTCCGCGCCCCTGCCCTGCACCAGCGTCGGCCAGACAATGACATGGCGGGGAAAACGTTCGCGCAGGCGGTGGAGAATATCGCGGATGACTGCGCCCGAAGGCGAGGTCACGACGCCGATCACTTCCGGCAGAAAGGGAAACGGCTTTTTGCGTTCCGGCGCGAACAGGCCTTCGGCGGCGAGCTTTTTCTTGCGCTCCTCAAAGAGCGCCATCAGTGCGCCGACGCCGGCCGGTTCCAGCGAATCGATAATGAGCTGATAGCGCGACTGGCCGGGGAAGGTGCTCATGCGGCCCGTGGCCACAACCTCCATCCCCTGTTCCGGATTGATGGAAAGCCGCGCGGCGTTGCCCTTCCACATGACGCCGGAAATGACAGCTTTTTCATCTTTGAGATCGAGATACATATGCCCCGACGCAGCGCGCGTGCAGCGGCCAAGCTCGCCTTTGACGCGAACCAGCCCGAAAGCGTCCTCAATGGTCCGCTTTACTGCGCCGGATAGCTCTGTAACAGTATATTCGTGCAAATTGCCGGGAGTTCTGTCGCTCATGGTTTCATGTTAAAGCATGTTTTTCGCGGCGGGATAAGAGTGGCGTGGCCGCAGGGGCTCGCGGCAAAAAGTAATTTCCGGCGCTTTTTCTGTGTTGCATATCACAGTGCTTCAAAGGGTATGTCAGTAACAGGGCGCAACGTTTGAGGGCTTTTAAAGCCCGGCGCCCTTTTTCGGCGCCAATTTCAGGTTTTGGCGCCCTAACCAAAGTCAGTATCGTCACAGGTTGCTGTCGCCTAGGCAGCGAGACCGCGCCCAGATAGGCGTAAAGAGAAGAACCCGAAACGGGGAGAGAGTTTATGAACAAGAAATTTTTGATCGGCGCCGCAGCCGCGGCCATCGCGCTTGGCGGCATTGGCGTTAAAAGCCGCTACTTTGCAGATGAACAGGAAATGGCCGGCGCGCCCTTCCTGCATCCGCTTCTGATCGCCCGCGCCGCCTGCGGCGAAGAAAACGGCATGCTTTCCAAGCGCCGCGCCTTCTTTGTCCGCGCGGCGAGCGCCTATGCGGCGGAAACGGAACAAGTCGACACGGGCGACATGCTGCGCTCGACCTTCGGCGCCATTTCCTATCCGGTGACCACCGCGAAACCGGAAGCGCAAGCCTGGTTCGACCAGGGCCTCGCCCACACCTACAACTTCAACCATGGCGAAGCGATCAACGCCTTTAAACGGGCGCAGGCAATCGATCCCGATTGCGCCATGTGCTATTGGGGCGAAGCGTTCGCGCTAGGCCCGAATATCAACGCGCCCATGGGCGACGAAGCCGTAGCCCCCGCATGGGAAGCGCTTCAAAAAGCCATGTCCCTGCGCGATCAGGCGAGCGAAAAAGAAGCCGCTATCATCAACGCGCTTCACTATCGCTATGAACCACAGCCTAACCCGGACCGCGCCAAGCTCGACAACGCTTTCGCCGACGCCATGGACGACGTCGCGAAAGATTATGCCGATGATGACTTCATCGCCGCGCTTGCCGCTGAAGCGAACATGGACACGCAAGCCTGGGATTACTGGGCCGATGGCGGCCGCACACCGAAAGGCCGCACGGCCCGCACCGTGTCGCTGATCGAGGGTGTTCTCGCGCGCAATCCCGATCATCCGGCGGCGATCCACCTTTATATCCACATGACCGAAGCCTCGCGCGATCCCTATCGCGCCGTGGCGCACGCCAAAAAACTTGCAGGTCTGGCGCCCGGCCTCGGCCACCTGATCCACATGCCGTCGCACACCTATTACGTGGTCGGACGGTTCAAGGAATCGCTGGAGCAGAACATCGAAGCCGTCGCCGCTGACGAAGCCTATCTCGACAGCGCCGACGCCTCAGTGATGTATGAATACGGGTATTTCACCCACAACATTCACTTCGCGCTGACGTCGGCGCAGATGGCGGGCGATGACGCCACAGCCCTCGCCATGGCGAAAAAGCTCGACGAGAAACTGCCCACGGAAATGGCGAGCGCCGCGCCCTTCGTGCAGCCGATCAAGGCCGCGCCTTATTACGCCATGGTCCAGTTCGCCTCGCCGCAAGACATTCTGGCGCTGGAGGACCCGGGCGCCGCCATGCCGTTCCTGCAAGGCGCATGGCGTTACGCCCGCGGCGAGGCTTATGCGAAAATGGGGGACGCCGATGCGGCCTTGAAAGAAGCCGAAGCGATCGGCGATATCGTCGCCAACGCGGATCTTTCACCGCTGGTGAACGGCAATGTTCCGGCGCCGCAGGTGCTGAACATTGCTCGCCTCACCGTGATCGCCCGCGCCAGCGCGGCGCAGGACGATCTCGCCAGCGCCATAGAGGCCATGGAAGAAGCCGTCATGATCCAGGAAAATATTCCTTATATGGAGCCGCCCTGGTGGTATTATCCGTCAGCTCAAACGCTCGCCGGATTCCTGCTTCAGGACGGACAGGCCGAACGCGCCGAACAGCTTTTCATCGAAACGCTGACGGAAAGCCCCAACAACGCCTGGGTGCTTTACGGCCTCGCGGAAAGCTACAAGGCGCAAGGCGACAAGAATGCGGCGAAATACGCCACCGCGCTCTTCAAAGACGCGTGGATCGGCGGGAAAAAATCCTATCCGGGCATTGCCGACCTATAAAAATCTACCAACCCGCGCGGATTTGCCCCTCGCGCGCACCCTGCGATCACTCCAAACTCCCACCTGGAGTTTGGAGTGATTTTTTATGAGCGATCTGCCCGGCGCCTCTTCCGCCAGCGCCCTCTCGCGGGGCGCCCTCACGCGACGCACTTTGTTCAAGGGCGCGGGGACAGCCGCCTTCGCCGCCGCGCTGGGCCTGCCGATCCCGTTCGCAAGGTACTTGCCGGAAGGAATGCTTCCCGTCGCGTTCGCGCAGGACGGGATCGACGGCAAGGAAGGCCTGACGATCCTCGGCGACCGGCCGTTGAACGCGGAAACGCCGGTACATCTCCTTGATGAGAACGTG
>JAUIEG010000481.1 GCA_030428745.1 Alphaproteobacteria bacterium | reverse complement strand
CCCCGCTCGCCTGCAGCGAGAAAAAAAGCAGCGCCACAAGCGCCGGCCCCGCGAGCATCACCAGCATGATCTTGGAGCGTTTCAGTTTGATCAGTTCGACGTGAATAGAGGCGAGCATGGCGTTTCCTCACTCCTGACCGGGTTGCGTCTTTGCACCCACAAGCTGAAGGAACAACTCCTCCAGCGTCCAGGGCGCAAGGGCGAGATGATGAACGTCAATACCGGCCTCGTTCAGCCGCCGGTTGATTGAGGCGGCGCGCGATTGTGCGCCGTCGGCAGAAGGCAACTCGATGATGAGGCGGCCGTGCCGGCTTTCAACTTTTCTGGCGCCGCCGCCGAGAAGCGCTGTCGCCTCAGCGGCATTATTGCAGCCCACTTCAAGACGCGGCGCGTGAAGGCCGCGCAATTCGCCCATAGCGCCCTGAAACACAATCTTGCCGAGATGAATCACCGCGACATGAGACGCCATCTGCTCAATTTCTGCGAGATGATGGGACGAGACAAAAACGGTGGCGCCGGTGCGTTCCGGCAGAGTCTTGATAAAGTCGCGCATTTCGCGAATGCCCACAGGGTCGAGCCCGTTGGTGGGTTCATCGAAAATGAGAAGTTTCGGGCTGCCGAGAAGGGCGCGCGCAAGACCGAGACGGTGGCGCATGCCGAGGGAATATTTGCGCACATGGCGGTCCGCCACATGGGAAAGCTCAACCGTCGAGAGCACGCGATCGATCTCGGGTTTGTCGAGCTTCAACAGGCGGCGTGTAATGTCGAGATTTTCGCGCCCCGTCAGATGTTCATAATGCGCTGGCGTTTCAAATGCGACGCCTACGGATTTTAGCGCGCGCAAACGGTTGCGGTGTAAATCCTCTCCGAAAATCGAGATGCGCCCACGATTGGGGCGAAGAAGCCCCAGCAGCAGCCGGATCGTTGTTGTCTTGCCGGCGCCGTTCGGCCCCAGAAAGCCGAAAATCGCGCCTTCCGGCACGGAGAGGTCAACGCCGTCGACGGCGTTGACGCCGCGAAAACGCTTCTTGAGACCCTCTGTCTCGATTGCAATGCTCATAGGCCCCCGTCTCACGGGACAGAACATGTCCCGTGAAGCCTCCTTTTCATTTCCGCCATTCCGACTTTTCACCGCCGGTTATGTCAGAAAAGGTGGAGCCCCGAAGGCAAAGACGCAAGGCCGCAATCGGCGGCCGGACTTTGATACGCGATGAACGGCCTAAAAATCGACGGCGCGGCCGCCGCGCTCCCAGTCGCCATAGCGGGTCGGCTCCTCGCCCTTTGGTCCGTTAAGCTCCTTCGGGCGATTTTCTGCCTTCGCCGCTTCCGCCGCAGCCTTTGTCGCAGCTTGGCGGCGCGCTTCCGCCTCGGCCAGCGCGCGTTTTGCGGCGGGGGGCAGGTCTTTTTTCGGAGCGTTTTCAGTGTCGTCAGCCATATTGAAGCGCGCCTTTCGGGCCCACATATAGGGGCTCTTAACGGCGATGAAAAGGAAGAGGTCCTGTCAATGAACACACTGCGCACTGGCATGTTGCTGGCGGCGATGACCGCGCTTTTCATGGGGGTTGGCTATCTCGTCGGCGGCGCAGGCGGCATGATGCTCGCCTTCCTTTTCGCGGCGGGCACGAACCTCTTCGCCTACTGGAATTCCGACAAGATGGTGCTGCGCATGTACAAGGCGCAGGAAGTCGACGAGAATCACGGCTCCGGCGCGGTGCGGCGCTATGCGCAAACGGTGCGCGAGCTCGCCGCCGGAGCGGGCATGCCGCAACCGAAAGTCTACATCATCGAAAACCAGCAGCCCAACGCCTTCGCCACGGGCCGCAATCCGGAAAACGCCGCTGTCGCCGCAACGACGGGCCTGTTGGCGATGCTCACCGAACAGGAAGTCGCGGGCGTCATGGCGCATGAACTCGCCCATGTGAAAAACCGCGACACGCTGACCATGACCGTGACGGCGACCATCGCCGGCGCTATCACCATGCTCGCCAATTTCGCCCTGTTTTTCGGCGGCAACCGCAATAATGGCGGCGGGATCATCGGCGCCATCGCCATCATGATTTTCGCGCCCATGGCGGCGGCGCTCGTGCAGATGGCGATCAGCCGCGGCCGCGAATATGAAGCGGACCGCATGGGCGCGGAAATCTGCGGCCATCCGGAATGGCTCGCCTCAGCGCTTGCGAAAATCTCCAATGGCGCGGCGCAGATTCCGAATGCGACGGCGGAACGCCACCCGGAAACAGGCCAACTCATGATCATCAACCCGCTATCGGGCCGCGGCGCCGACAATCTTTTCTCCACCCATCCCGGAACGCAAAACCGCATCGACCGGCTGATGCAGATGGCGGGGCGGGATCCATCCATGCGCCTCGACCCGGAAGGCCCTTCGCCGTTTGAAGGGCGCCGTAGAGGCCCATGGGGCTAAGTCAAACTACGTCAAACAAATCCGGTCCGAGTGCGCCTTCGATTTTCAAAAGCTTGCGCTTCAACTCCGCGCCGCCGGGCGCAGAGAAACCCGTCATGGCGCCTGACGCGCCGACAATCCGGTGACAGGGCACGATAATCGGAAACGGATTGCGCCCCAGCGCCTGGCCCACACGACGCGACTGCGCCACATCGCCCAGCGCCTTTGCAAGATCGCCATAGGTTTTCACCTCGCCCGGCATGATCTTGAGCGCCAGTTCGTAAACCTGTCGCTCGAAATCACCAATGCCTTCCATGTCGAGCGAAGCATATGAAAGATCGCGGGCCTCCCCTTCAAAAAGCGCCTTGATGTCGCTGATCACCGCCGCAATAGACTCTGGCGGCGCCGCTTCTAAAGCGTCGGGGGCACGGCGGCGAAGATGTTTCACCGTCGCCTCGTCGCGGGTCTCTGCGAAGCTCACAGAACGCACGCCGTTCGGCCCCCAGGCGATACCGCAGCGCCCGAGCGCCGTATCAAAAAGCGTGTAGGAAAAAGCGTTCATGCCTGACGCTAGCATGAATTCGCGGCGAAACCCGCCCGTTTCCTGCGCCGAACGAAAACCCGATCAGGAACCGGTCTTGGCCCGGATCGCTTTCAGTTCCTCGCGAAGTTTTTCAATGGGAA
>JAUIEG010000480.1 GCA_030428745.1 Alphaproteobacteria bacterium | reverse complement strand
TCGTGGACAGACAGACAGTGGATGCGGTCGCCGCATCCTGGCTCGCGCAACTGGACGGCGGCGACTTGTCCTCGGCGGATATGGCGGCGTTTCGCGAGTGGCTGAACCGCAGCCCGGAACATCGTGAAACGCTGGTCCGCATGGCGAGAGTGTGGTCCGGACTGGACGCGGTCATTGAGGCGCGTCTTGAAAAAGCCTTCGCCGAAGCTGAGAGGCAAAGCCCCCGGCCGGCGGGCATCGCATCGGCCTTGGCCCGGCTTTACCCGGCGCGAACTTCCTTCGCCGCCGCTGCGTCCCTGTTTCTGCTCGTGTTCAGCGTCTTCGTTGTCGCGGTCGATCCGTTCGGGTTTTCCGCCGCATCGCAAAAAGTCGTATATTCGGCTGCTATCGGTGAACAAAAAGAAATGCGCCTTGAAGATGGCACCATCGTGCGTCTCAACACCGGCAGCTCCCTGGAGGTCGATTATTCGGACGAGGAGAGGTCGGTCCGCCTGCTCGAGGGCGAGGCCTGGTTCGATGTGGCGCACAACGCCAAGCGGCCTTTTGTGGTTTATGCCGGCGACGGCGCCGTGCGCGCCGTGGGCACCTCCTTCGCGGTGCGAAAACGCGAAAATGTCGTGGATGTGACAGTCACCGCCGGCCGGGTCGTGCTTTCAAACCTGAAACGCCGCGCCGACGCCGAACCCTCGCCTTATCCGCTGGCGACCCTTGAGGTAGGGCATCAGGCCTCCTTTGACGAGCGCGTGGAATCTGTCGAAAGCCTTGATAGCGAAGAAATTGACCGCAAGCTCTCATGGCGCGACGGATATTTGCGTTTCGACGGCGAGCCATTGTCGGAAGTCGTTAACGAGATCAGCCGATACACCATGGTCAGCATCGTTATTGATGACCCGGCTCTTCAAGACCTCAGAATTGGCGGGTACTTTCAAACGGGCGACGTCAACACCATGCTGGACATTCTCCGGCAGTCATTTGGCGTTGAATATGAATGGAATGGAGAAGAAGAGGTAATTTTGGCGGCGGCGGAATAAGCGCAAAAAAAACAAAAAAAATTCGCCAGGCCTGTGGCGGATAATTTTACCGAGGCGCTCTAACATAATGGGTCCGGCAATCGTTGCAAAAGACAGCGAGATCGGATCAAGGCAGGAAACGCACTTGAGGGGCATCAGACAAAGCAGCGTTGCAGCACTGGTCGTTGTGGTTGCTTCGGCGGGGGAACCGCCGAAAGCGGCGGCGCGTGAGGACGCGCGCGTGGAGGAGACTGTCCACCGCTTCGACATTGAAGAAACCAACGCCGCCGCCGCGCTGAACATGCTCGCTGAACAGGCGGGCGCTCCCATCTTGTTTCCCTACGACCGCGTCAAGTCGCTCGAGGCTAATGCCTTGCATGCCGAATTGACGCTGGAAGAGGCGCTTTCCGCGATGCTTGCCGGCACCGGGTTGCGCGGATCGGTCAGCGAACGAGGAGCGATCATCGTTTCGTTTGGAAAAGACGAAAATCAGGAGAGTGAAAGCGTGTCCAAAAAATCATCATTTCTTTTCACCGTCTCGGCGCTCGCCGCGTCGGCGTTTCTACCGCAAGGCGCCAGCGCCCAGGATGGCGAGACAACGGCAACGGCGGCGTCGAATGTCGACAGCATCACCGTTACGGCTCGTCGCCGTGAGGAAAATCTCCAGGATACGCCAGTGTCGATTTCGGCATTCAGCGAGGAAGCCCTGGAGCGCCAGCAGATCGAGGGCACAGAAGACCTCGATATGATCACGCCGAACCTTCAGTTCACCAGCTATGGTCCGCTGACAGGCAACAACTCGGCGGCGCAGGTCTTTATCCGCGGCATCGGCCAGACCGATGCAACCGCGGCGGTCGACCCCGGCGTCGGCATCTATATGGACGATGTGTATCTGGGCCGGGCAGTCGGCGGCGCCATGGAATTCCGTGATATCGCCAATGTGCAGGTGTTGCGCGGGCCGCAAGGCACGCTCTTTGGGCGCAACACCATCGGCGGCGCTGTTCTGCTCACGACCAAAGATCCCGGCGATACGTTTGGCGGCGAGCTCAAGGCGCGCACGGGCACGGACGATCTGATCCAGGTGTTCGGCGCCCTCGACTTGCCGTTTTCCGACACTCTGGCGGCGCGCGTTTCCGGCGGCCTCAAGAAGCGCGACGGTTATGTTACGCGTGTTTTCGATGGTCTCGATCTTGGTGATGACGACACTTACAACTTTAACGCCAAAGTCCGCTGGGAGCCGACGGACGCCTTCTCACTCATCGTCAAGGCGGATTACGCCCATGAAAGCGAGAACGGCTCACCCTTTGTCTTCACCGATATTAACGAGACGCAAGTCTTCCCGATCGCTGTCAGCGTCGGCGCGGGCTGCCCGGGAGCAGTATTCCCGCCGCCAATGCCGGTGCCGAATATTGATGACCCACGCTGCGCCAACGATTTCTACAATCTCGGTGAATTCACCAATGGCGGCAATGCGCCCGTCACCAGTACGCTCGAAAGCTGGGGCGTTTCCGGTCACGCAGCGTGGGAAGTGAACGACGTTCTGACCCTGAAGTCGATCTCTTCCTATCGGCGCCTCGAATGGAAGGGGCTTCGCGATGCGGACAATACGCCCTTCAACATCCTGACCACCAACCTCGAAAGCGAAAGCAAGCAATTCAGTCAGGAGCTACAGGCGCTGGTCGATCTCGACTCGGTTAGCGGCGTCATCGGCGGCTACTATTTTGACGAAAGCACCGACGACTTTACGCGGGTTCTTTTCTCGCCGCCGATCGCGCCGGTGCTTGCTGGCGCGCCAGGCGTCCTCGACGTGCAGCTGGTTGACCTCGGCACCAAGAGCTTCGCTTTCTTCACGGAGTGGACATGGGATCTGACCGATCAGCTGGGCGTTAGCGGCGGCATTCGCTATACGGACGAAGAAAAGTCCATGCAGGCGACAATTTATAACGCCGGTCTTGAGCCGATTGATTTCATGCCGACAACGCTGCCGACGATGGTGACGATGAATGGCGGCTCGCTGTTTATCTTCCCCGACGAATATACCGAAGATTTCTCATCGGTGATCGGCTCGGCCTCACTGC
>JAUIEG010000479.1 GCA_030428745.1 Alphaproteobacteria bacterium | reverse complement strand
CAAACCCTTATGCGCCCTTGTTCTCAGCGCACCGTCCGGGTTTTCAGCACGGCGGGCAATATAAATGAGAGCGAGTGCCGGGCATGTAAAATTTGGGCGCCGGAGCGATCAAAGAGTGCAATGCAGCATGGCGGCCAGGCGGACTAACCGTTGGTCCGGCTTGGGTCCCGCTTGCCAATCGGCGCCCTTTGCAGGCGACGATGTTTCCGTGAAAACGCGTTTGATGCTTTGTCTCTTGTCGACGAGCCGAGCCCGCAGCGGGACAGGCCGTTGGTGTTTCGCGGCGTCATTCCGGTAGACTGTTTTTTCATTTCAAAGCTCACCCCGGAGGCGCTCATGGCGAAACTGACGATAAACGGCCAAACCGTTGACTATTCCGGCGATCCCGGGATGCCTCTTTTATGGTATCTGCGCGATGCGCAGGGCCTGAAAGGCGCGAAATTCGGCTGCGGCGCAGGGCTGTGCGGCGCCTGCACGGTGCATGTCAACGGCGAAGCGCGACGTTCCTGCGTCACGCCCATGGCCGCGCTCGAAGGCGCAAGCGTCACCACGATCGAGGGCCTGTCGAACGGTGAAACGCTGCACCCGGTGCAGGAGGCGTGGCTTGCCGAAGATGTCGCGCAATGCGGCTATTGCCAGACCGGTCAGATCATGGCCGTCGCCGCGCTGCTGGAGACAAACGCAAATCCGAGCGACAGCGAGATCGACGAAAGCCTCACCAATATCTGCCGCTGCGGGACTTACTACCGCTTGCGCAAGGCCGTTCACCGCGCCGCCGAAATCAAATCAGGGAGAGCCTCATGAACGCGCCGGTCATCCGCAACCGCCGCGACATCCTGCGTTACGCCGCTGCAAGCGGCGCGCTGGTGATCGCCGCGCCTATCGCCTCCTGCGCGCGCGCGCAAAGAGATGAGGCCGGTGCTGCTGCAAGCCCGTGGTTCGAAGGCGCCGTGGGCGGCTTCGTCGTGATCAACCCGGATGAGACGATCACCATCGCCTTTCCCAACCCTGAAATGGGACAGGGCGTCGACACATCGCTGCCGATGCTCCTCGCCGAGGAACTGGAGGTCGACTTCGATCGCGTCTCGACGGTGCAGATGCCGCTTGAAATCATGCGCGGCGAAGACGGCGAAATAACCTGGAAATATGCGCCGCAGGGGTCAGGGGGCAGCTATTCGATCCCCGGCCATTACGAAGGCTTGCGCCGGGCGGGCGCGCTCGCCCGCACGCTGCTCATTTCAGCCGCCGCGGCTCAATTCGGCGTCCCGTCATCGGAGCTTGTCGCCGCGAAAGGCGTCGTGCGCCATGAAGCGTCCGGAAAAGAAGCCACCTATGGCGACCTTGCCGCGGCCGCAGCATCCATGGAACCGCCCGAAGAAGCTCCCGCGTTAAAGCCGCAAAGCGAATTCCGCCTCATCGGCACGCCGCAGAAAATGAAAAACGCCCGCGCCATCGTCACGGGAGAGGCGACATTCGGCATCGACGCGGAAAAATCCGGGATGCTCTACTCCGTGATGTCGCGTTGTCCCTATTTCGATGGAACTGCGAAATCCATCGACGACAGCGCGGCGCGCGAAGTTCCGGGCGTTGTCGACGTCGTCAAAGTTGAGGGACCGGGACCGACCGGACCTTACGATGTCCAGGCGGAAGGCTACGCCGTGGTCGCGACTTCGTTGTGGGCGGCGATGAAAGGCCGGCGCGCGCTCAAAATCGAATGGGACGCCGGTCCGCATGCGGAGGAATCCTCCGAAAGCTTCAAGCGCCATTGCGCCGACCTGCTTGAAGGAACCGGTCAGATCGTTCGTGACGACGGGGATTTCCCAACGGCGTTCGCAGACGCCGCCGAAACCTATGAAGCGACCTATTGGCAACCCTATGTCAGCCATGCGCCGCTTGAGCCGCAAAACTGTCTCGCGGATGTCACCGATGACGGGGTCGAAATTATCGCGCCGACACAGATGCCGTCGGGCGCCAGCCGTATTGTCGCCGCGGCGCTTGGCGTCGAGCGCGATAAGATCAAGGTCTTGCCCACCCGGCTTGGCGGCGGTTTCGGGCGGCGCCTTTCAAACGATTATGTGGCCGAAGCGGCGCTGATCAGCAAAGCGGTAAAAGCGCCCGTAAAACTGGTCTGGACCCGCGACGACGACCTTCAGCACGATTTTTACCGCCCCTCGGGCATGCATCAGCTAAAGGCCGGCTTTGACGCCGATGGAAATCTGATCGCCTGGACACATCGTCTTGCGAGCGCCTCCAAATATTATCGCCGGCCCAATCTGCCCGAAAGCGATTACTGGCAGGCGGAACTTTATCCCGACGATTTTCCTTCGCAGCTTGTCGACAATGTCAGGATTGAATATTTCTCCGCCCAGTCAGGGGCGCCGCGCGGATCGTGGCGCGCGCCGGGACACACGGCAAACGCCTTTGTGGTGCAGAGCTTTCTCGATGAAATTGCTGACGGCCGCGGCGAAGATCCGCTGGCGCTGCGGTTGCGCCTTTTAGGGGACGCACAGGAGCTGTCTTACGAACAGCATGGCGGGCCGGTGTTCAATCCCGGCAGGCTGGCCGAGTGCCTGCGCGTCGCAGCGGAAAAAGGCGGCTATGGCGAAAAGATGCCGGCGGGGCGCGGGCGCGGCATCGCCGGACATTTCACCTTTGGCGGGTATTGCGCTCAGGTCGTTGATGTCGAAACCGATGAAGAAGGCGGTTTACGGGTGACAAAAGTTGTCGCCGCGGTCGATATTGGGACGGTGATCAATCCCAACGGCGTTGCAGCCCAACTTGAATCCGGCGTCAATGACGGCCTCTCCACGGCGCTGCGTCTTGCCATCAATATCGACGGCGGACGGGTGACCAACGCGAATTTCGACACCTATCAACTGATGAAGATCGCCGATGCGCCGCCTGTCGTTGAAACCCACATCATCGACAACGGGCAAACGCCCTCAGGCATGGGCGAGATGGGGCTGCCGCCGCTGGCGCCGGCGCTCGCCAATGCGATCTTCGAAGCGACCGGCAAGCGAATTCGCTCCCTACCCATTGCTGACCAGTTGCGAAGCTGAGGCGTTGACGTTGCGTTTCGATCCATCCGGC
>JAUIEG010000478.1 GCA_030428745.1 Alphaproteobacteria bacterium | reverse complement strand
GACCCTTGCCCCGAATTGCGTGTTATTATGGCTGTAGAGAATATTTGGAGATGTCCATGCGCCTGACTGTTCTCACCCTGTTCCTCATGCTCGCCGCCTGCGGCGGGCCCCCGGTCAACCGCGACGGAACCGAGCCGCTGACCACCGTCGAATATGTGGATACGGAGCGCTATCTCGGCCGCTGGTATGAGATCGCCCGGTTTCCGAACCGCTTCGAGGAAGGCTGCGAGGGCGTCACCGCCGATTACGCCATGCGCGATGACGGCCTCATCTCCGTCACCAACACCTGTCACAAAGGCTCACCCGACGGGGAGGCGGACGTCGCCAAGGGCCGCGCGCGCGTCGTCGATGAACAAACCAACGCGAAACTGAAGGTCAGTTTCTTCGGCCCTTTCTGGGGCGACTATTGGGTGATCGGTTTGGCGGAAGATTATTCGCTCGCCCTGGTGGGCGAACCGGAGGGGCGCTATCTCTGGATATTAAGCCGCACACCGACGATTTCAGACGAGGCGCGCCACATGGCCGTCAACGACCTCCGCCGCATGGGCTATTATACGGACGAGCTTTATTGGACGGAGCAGGCGAAATAAATGCGCTGTCATCCCGTGCGCGGCGCGGCATGAAATGACGCGCTGCAGGCACGGGATCTGATTGCCGCATGTTGAGAGCGATCCCGGATCTGCATTGCATCATTGCATGCTGCAATGCGTCCGGGATGACGAGAGACTACCCCGCCATGCTTTTCCTGATCTTGTCGCGCAGGAAGTCGATGGGTTTGCGGCCGGTCTTTTCCTCATAGTGCCAGTAGGTCCAGCCATTGCAGGCTTGCGCGTTCTGAACCGCGGCGCCGACCTTGTGGATAGAGCCCTGAATTTCGATCTCGCCGTCTTTCACAAACAACGAGCCATCAGCGCGCACCTTCGCTGAATGATTGCCGCGCGGAGAATAGAGTTTTGCGCCGGGCTTGATCAGCTTGCTTTCCACGACGGTTCCGAACGGCACGCGTGGCGCGGATTTCGGCGAAGGTTGCGTCGACAGGTCTTCGCCTTGAAGCGGCTTTACTCGCGCAATGCGTTTCTTTGCGGCGGCGATATAGGTTTTGTCGCGTTCGACGCCGATGAAATGGCGGCCGAGATATTTCGCGGCGGCGCCGGTCGTGCCGGACCCGAAGAATGGGTCGAGCACGACGTCGCCCGGCTTCGTAGAGCCGATCAGGATGCGATAGAGCAAGGACTCAGGCTTTTGTGTCGGATGCGTCTTCAGGCCGTCATCGCCCTTGATGCGCTCATGGCCCGTGCAGATGGGAAACTCCCAATCGGAGCGCATTTGCAGATCGTCATTGGCGGTTTTGAGCGCGCGGTAGTTGAAGGTGTATTTCGACTTTTCCGACTTCGCCGCCCATATGAGCGTTTCATGTGCGTTGGTCAGGCGCGTGCCGCGGAAATTCGGCATGGGGTTCGACTTTCGCCAGATGACGTCATTCAAAATCCAGAAGCCTTCATCCTGGATCGCTGCGCCCACCCGGAAAATATTGTGATAAGAGCCGATGACCCAGATCGCGCCGTCGGGCTTCAGAATGCGCCGTGCTTCTTTCAGCCAGCCGCGCGTGAACTTGTCATAGGTCTTGAAGCTTTCAAACTTGTCCCACTCGTCATCGACCCCGTCGACGCGGGAATTGTCAGGGCGCGTCAGGTCAGCCTGCCCAAGCTGAAGATTATAGGGCGGATCGGCGAAGACGAGATCGACGGAATTGTCGGGCAGCTTCTTCATCGCCGCAATGCAATCGCCCGTCAAAATGGTATCGAGCGGCAACTCGGCCGGTTTCTTGGCTGCGTTTTTCTTTTTCGGTTTTTTCGCAGTTTTACTCGCTGGCATTGCAACGCCCCTCAACTTGGCCCGGAAACAAGGAGCGGCACTTTGAGTCGGCCCTGAGTCCCCGTCAAGAGTCAGGCGAAATTTTTTAGTGGATTCAAAGTGTTAATAGGTTAGTAAGAAGTTTTAACGCGGAGCGGCGCCACACAAGATATTGTGGATCGGCGCAAAGCTCTTGCGATGATGTGGTGTGACGCCATGACTTTCGAGGCCACGGCTGTGCGCCGGCGCGCCATAGCCTTTGTTCTTTTCCCACTCATAGAATGGGTGCTCACGAGCAAGGTCGCGCATGATCTGATCACGCGTTGTCTTGGCGATGATCGATGCGGCGGCGATCGAAAGCGACTTGGCGTCGCCTTTGACGATCATTTCGGTGCGCGCCTTCAGTTTTGGCTTTTGTGAGCCGTCAACGATGCAGACGTCCGGCTTTCTCGCAAGCGCTGCTTCGGCGCGGGCCATGGCGAGGAACGTCGCCTGAAGAATATTCATCTCGTCGATCTCTTCAACGCTGGCGACGCCCACGCCGACCATGGCGCGCTCGCGAATGAGCGGCGCGAGTTTTTCCCGCCGCTTTTCCGTGAGTGTTTTGGAGTCTGCGAGACCTTCGGGAAAATTATCGGGATCGAGAATGACGGCGGCGGCGACGACTGGTCCCGCCCAGGGGCCGCGCCCCGCTTCGTCAATGCCGGCGACAACACCGGCATGCATGCGTTCAATGTCAAAGCTCGCTGTGTCGACCATGCAAATAATCCGTCGTCAGTCTTTGCAACATCATGGACGATCTTGGCGAAGATTACGCCTCTGTGGCGGCCTTATAGGATCGGACGAGATGTTGCACATTGGTCTCGTTGACGCCGCATAGATTGATGCGCCCGCCGCCGACGACATAAACGCCGTGATCTTCGCGCATGATGCGGATCTGGTCGTCGTTTAGCGGCATCAAGGAGAACATGCCCGCCTGTTCTGCAATAAAGCTGAGCCGGTTGTGGAGGCCGAAATCCTGTGCTGTTTTCGCAAGCAACCGGCGATTGCCGCGAACCCGTTCGGCCATTTCCGTCAGTTCGCTTTTCCACATGGCGGTCAGCTCGGGGCTGCTCAGGATTTCCGCAACAATGGCCCCGCCATGCGCCGGCGGCATAGAGTAATTCCTGCGGGCCAGGCTGGTGGCCTGGGATTTAACCGCGAGGGCGCTGTCTGCAGTTGCGCCGATGATGATCAACGCGCCCGT
>JAUIEG010000477.1 GCA_030428745.1 Alphaproteobacteria bacterium | reverse complement strand
GCTGTTGATCCAGGCGTCGCGAATCTGTTGCTCACCACCGCGATTATCGCCCACCGCAAAAAGCGCGCGCGCAAGTTGTAATTTGCCGGCGCCGGTCACCGGCTCGCGGCTGTCGAAAAAGGCGAGGACCTGATCGGCGGGGGCGGAGTCCGGGATTTTTTTCTCAATCCAGGCGTGGATGCGCGAGCGCGCCGGCCAGTCAGGATTGGCGTCCAGAAACGAGTCCGCGAGATTGAAATCAACGGCGGGGTCCTGCGCCATGAAATACATCCATTCGCCGAGGCCTCTAGCGATAGGATCTTCCACAAGGCTGATCAGGGAGACGGCTGTCGGAAACTGTTTGCGCTTTAGTGCGGCATGGGCAGCCACGAGCCGTTCCTTGTCGCCACGGCTCATATAAGTCGGCCCCGGGGCGACCGGCTTCACGCGCGGCGCGACCTCGCTCATGCTGGCGCCAACGCCCAGCGGCGCGGACACGACCAGCGCCGCCAGCGCCGCTGCACCGGCCCTCAGCAGTCCCCTGATCCTTCCCGGAAAGCGCCTTGCCATATTTCTGGCCATCCCCTTGGGCGCCGCACGCACCATACCGTCTAAACTCCCGCTTCAGAACACCGGTTGGCCCTACAATAGCCCAAACTGCGCGCCATCCAAACAGCAGCGCTTGCTGAAACTGCCCCGTGACGCTAGGGGTGACCTTAAATTTGAGAAAAACAGAGCCAATGACACAGTTTAAAGGGTCAATTACGGCCCTCGTCACGCCATTCAAAAATGGAGCCGTCGACGAGAGAGCCTTTCAGGACATGGTCGAACGCCAGATTTCGGCTGGAACCCACGGCCTTGTGCCGGTGGGAACCACCGGCGAATCGGCGACGCTGACCGATGACGAGCATGAGCGGGTGATCTCGCTCTGCGTCGAGGTCGCCGGCGGCCGGGTTCCGGTCATCGGCGGGGCCGGCTCGAACGAGACCGCCTACGCCATCGATATGGCGAAGCGCATTGAAAAGATTGGCGTTGACGCCATTCTCGCTGTGACGGGCTATTACAACCGGCCGAGCCAGGCGGGCCTCGTGGCGCATTACACCGCACTGCACGATGCGACGGATATTCCGATCATCCTCTACAATATTCCTGCCCGCACCGTCGTCGGGCTTGCCCGCGACACCATGGCGACGCTCTCCAAGCTTGAGCGCATTGTCGGCGTCAAGGACGCAACCGGCGATCTCGCCCGCGTGGCGGTGCAGCGCAAAGAATGCGCATCTGACTTCACCCAGCTTTCGGGCGAAGACATGACCGCCGTGGGGTTCAACGCCATGGGCGGCGTCGGCTGCATTTCCGTTTCGTCAAATGTCGCGCCGGATCTGTGCGCCCATATGCAGACCGCTTGTCTTGATGACGACTATGTCACGGCGCGCGCGCTTCAGGACAGATTGGCGCCGCTCCATGATGCGCTCTTCTCCGACGCCAGTCCGGGACCGGTGAAATACGCCCTGTCGCTCATGGGGCTGTGCTCGGACGAGCTGCGCCTGCCCATGGTTGCGCCAAATGATGCATCGAAAGCAAAGGTGCGGGCCGCTCTGGAAGAGCTTGGCCTGATCGGCTGATGTCGGACAAAGACAAAGAAGGCCGCAAGATCATCGCGGAGAACCGCCGCGCGCGTCACGAGTATTTCGTCGAGGACGTGATCGAGGCCGGGCTCATGCTAACCGGCACTGAAGTCAAAGCGCTGCGTGAAGGCAAGGCCAATATTGCGGAAAGCTACGCCTCACCGGAAGACGGCGCGATCTGGCTGATCAACGCCAACATTCCTGAATATTCGGCCGGCAACCGCGAAAACCATGAGCCCAAACGCAAGCGTAAACTTTTACTGCACAAGCGTGAGATTGCGCGCCTGGCGCAAGCGGTTGAACGCAAAGGGTACACGCTGACGCCTTTAAGGCTTTATTTCAACGAGCGCGGACGGGCGAAACTGGAGCTCGGTCTAGCCCAGGGCAAAAAGGTGCACGACAAACGCGATACGTCGAAAGAACGGGACTGGAACCGGCAGAAACAACGGCTGCTACGCGATCGCGGTTAGCCTGACGTCACGGCGCGTTGTTCACTGCCACGTCGATATTTTCTCTCAGCATCGCAAACCCGAGCGCCACGCATTCCTCTATGCAAAGCCCTTCTGGCCGTCTGCAGGCGACGGCGCTGACGTTGACGCCGTAGAGAAGGTCGTCGCCAGCGCTTCGGAAAACCGTGTTCTCCAGAACGCCTTGAATGCGCAGCGCGGCTTTTTCTGCATGGCGTTCCGTCGTTGCCGGCATCATGACAAGAAACGTGTTTGTCGCCACGCGCGCGACCATATCTTCAGCGCGGGTCACGCGATTGATCAGACGCGCCGCCTGATGCAGCGCGCGCCGGCCGGGTTCCGCTTCGCCATGCTCCTTCGACTCGGTTTCAATCCGGAGAGTCACCATAGACATGGTGCGGCCGGTTTGATCGGCGCGGGCGCATAGCCTTGCGCCATGCTCGGCAAGGAAAGTCGCGGTAAAGGCGCCGGAGCCCGCATCACGCACGCCATCTCCCTCGCAGGCCTGCAGGAATTTACGCATGGATTTTTGGAGGCGCGCACGGCGCGCAGCGAGTAGCGCCTTGGGGCCAAGGTCGGCGCCGATATGGCCTGTCAGCATGAAGTCCGATGCGCCGCGCAGGGCGTAGTTCGCTGCATCATCCGGATCGTGCATGGGAAAGATAATCGGCATGTTGGCGTGTTTCGGGTGGCGGCGCAGGGAGCGGGCGAGGCTCATCAGCGGGTCGCTGTCGCGCTTGGGCAGAAAGATCGCCGCGTCGAAGCGCATGCTTTCGACCGCGCGCAGGGCCTGTCCCGCCGAAAAGACGCAAATAGACTGCTCGGTGATCGGCTTCAGGGCGTTGAGCGCAGACAGAGCGACCGGGCCCGCTTCGCCGGCGATAAGAACCCGCAAAGCGCCTGCCGGCGCTGAAATCGGGGGGAAGTCATTGAGGCGGTTGAGGCTCGCAAGGCTTTTCAGCCGTTCGCCTGCTTCTTCGGCGATATTGCGCAAGCGAAGGACCTGCCGGCAACGCTCGATCAGACCGT
>JAUIEG010000476.1 GCA_030428745.1 Alphaproteobacteria bacterium | reverse complement strand
TGGATGTCGCAAAGCTGGTCGCCGCGCTGTTCGACGGCGAACAATCCGTCAAAGAGGCAATCGGCGTCGACCTCCTGAAAGGACGGGCGCTTCCCGTCGCCTGCATCCCCACAACGGCCGGCACCGGCAGCGAAGTCACGCCCATCGCGATTCTTGGCGATGAGGATGAAGACCTCAAAAAAGGGGTGGTCAGCCGCCATCTCGTGCCGGATGGCGCTTACCTTGATCCGCTGATGACGGTGACCATGCCCCCCGCCGTCACCGCCGCCACGGGTTTCGACGCGCTCACCCACTGCATTGAGGCTTACGCCAACAGGTTCGCCCACCCGATTGCCGATATTTACGCTGAGGCGGGCATCCGGCTGATCGCGGGCAATATCGAACGCGCCTGTAAACAGGGCGACGATCTCGCGGCGCGAGAGGCGATGCTGCTCGCCAGCCTTTATGGCGGCATGTGCCTCGGCCCGGTGAATACGGCCGCCGTTCACGCCCTCGCCTACCCGCTCGGCGGCGAATTCCATATTGCCCATGGCGTCGCTAATGCGCTGCTCCTGCCGCATGTCTTGCGCTTCAATATTGAGGCGGCGCGGGCGCGCTACGCCGCAATCGCGCGCGCCCTTGGCGTCGAGAACGCAGGCGACGACGAAGCCATGGCCCATAAGGGCGTCGACGCCATTATCGATCTGGCGGAACGCTGCGATATCGAACAACGCATGTCTGCATTCGGCATCGACGCGGGCGCCGTCCCACGCATGGCGAAAGCCGCCATGACCGTGACGCGCCTTCTCGAACGCAACCCGCGCCTCCTGACCGAGGCGGACACGATTGGAATTTACGAAGCCGCACTCTGACATGTCATTCAGATTCGCGGCGCGTTTAAAAATTAACGCTAACACACCCCGTCAGCTTTCTCAGTTGACGGTATGAGTTGGTTTTTTGCTGAACGCCATCACCGTTACCGATCCACAACACATGCTATATTTCCCAGCTTGACGCCGCCGAAGGTCGGTGCAAGACTCTGTTATAAGCGGCAAAAAGCCGCTTTTGGCACCGGAATAAAAAAGCCGGGCCAAGTGGGAGGTGTGCATATGGAAAAGATTAGCACGATTGGTTTGCCGACCAGCGGTCGGACCGCAGCCTGGAATGCTCTTTATGCGTCGCAAATGAGTCAGGTTGAATTTACGCCCGTCGATAAACAAGGCTTTGGCGCCGAACTGAGCATCGGCACACTTGGTCCTGTCAAGCTCGCAAAGCTGACCATGGACAACTACAGCGTCGAGCGCAGCAAAGATCACATCAACGACAAACGGCCGCGGATCTATTCGCTTCTCTTGCAAGCGAAAGGGAGCAGCACGCTCCATCATTGCGGTCATGAATCAAATATGTCCGAAGGCGACTTCGTTCTTGTCGACACGGGCCTTCCGCATTTCTTCGACACAAAGGATTTCTCCGTCACGATCATGGTTCGCGTCCTGCCTTCCTTGCTTCGCGAATATCTGCCGACGCCGGAACAGTTCAGCGGTCTGCGTCTCGGTCATGCGGTTGGCCTCGTCGGCACGCTCGGCGCCATGGTGGAATCCTTGAGCGAAAGCGTCGGCAACGGCATCAGCGCCGATCATGAAGACCGCGTTGCGCGTCACCTGCTCGAAATGATTTCGATGTCTTATACGGCCGGCTTTGACATTTCAGATGACTCTGCTGTGCTGTGGCGCCGTCGCAATGATGTTATCTCGTTCATCGAAAGCAATCTGCGCGATCCGGGGCTGTGCGCATCGTCCATCGCCACAAGCCTCAATCTGTCGCCGCGTTATCTTCGTTCAGTCTTTTCCGTTTCCGGCGAAAAAATCTCGGCGTTTATTCTTCGGCGGCGTCTTGAAGAATGCGCCCGGCAGATGAGAAACCCCGCCTGGAACGGTCACACGCTGACCGAAATCGCCTTTTCCTGGGGCTTTAACAGCGCGGCGCATTTCACCCGCTGTTTTCGCGATAAGTTCGGCATGGCGCCCCGGGAATACCGCAGCGTCGCCACAAACGCCCACAACTAAGGCCCAAGTCCGCTCCGCTCAAATTTTCTTTCCCCTCCGAACAAGACCGGAGGGGAAGACGCCGCGATGGTCTATCCTGATCACATAAAGGAGCGCGGCGGTGTATCAGGATGACGTCCTCAAATTAAATGCAGAACTCTCTCTGCAGCTTGCTGAATATTGGCACGAAATTGACACGAATGGCGGGCGCGAAGCCTCCGCTTATTACACCGACGACGCTGAATTTCACGGCCAGTTCGCCTCTTATTACGGCAAATCGAAAATTCAGGATTTCTATGACTGGCGGGTGAAACAGGGGCCGCGCCTTTCGGTTCATTCTTTCACGAATTTTCGCGCTTACTTCACGGGTCCCGATACAGCCGAAGCGACGAACTTCCTTTTTCTCTACGCCAAAAACGGCGAAAAGGTTTTGCCGACCCACCCGCCAATTACCATCTCGCTGGCGACAGACCGCTACAAGCGCAATGAAGCCGGACGCTGGCTTTGCACCTATCGCCGTTTCGAACACTGGTTCGAGGGCGACACGCCTGTCACCAATCCAAATCTTGACGACGACAAGTAAGGACATTTGAGAGCAACATGCCTCACTCAGATGGACACCCCCAGCTCGAGCGCGGAAAACTTTCCCGGCCGGACCTCATTCGCGATAAAGCCTATATTGACGGAAAGTGGATCGACGCCGATGGCGGCGCCGTCATTGATGTCGACGATCCTTTCACCGGCGACGTCATCGGCCACGCGCCGTCGCTTTCCGAAGCGCAGGCGCGTTCCGCCATTGACGCCGCCGAACGCGCGTTTCCCGCCTGGGCGAAAGAACTGACGCGCACGCGCGGGGCGATCCTACGCCGCTGGTTTGACCTGCTGATGGCCCATCAGGAGGACCTCGCCCGCCTCATCACGCTTGAAAATGGCAAACCCTTGAAAGAAGCGCGAGCGGAAGTCGCTTACGGCGCCGGCTTCATTGAATTTTACGCCGAAGAAGCCGGGCGCATATTGGGGGAGATTATTCCGGCGCCGGTTTCGGGACGCCGCCTCATGGTGGAGCCGGAACCGATCGGC
>JAUIEG010000475.1 GCA_030428745.1 Alphaproteobacteria bacterium | reverse complement strand
GCTATCAAAACTGATCCGCGTCCTCGTCAAGGAACGCCGCCAAAGCACAGCATCGACGGCGGCGAAGCCCGCAGCCATTGCTCAAGCGCCGGCGACAGTCGCCAAACTTGAAAAGCCGAAAAAGCCTGCGCTGAAAGAACCGCGGAAGCTCGACAAGGCCGCGGAATAGACCCCATACTGATTATTCTGATTACCGTAAGGACATCGCCGTGAGCGATATCGAAACCGTGCTCGCGCAGATTGCGAACCGGCGCCCTGTCATCATCGATCTTTCGCTGGACCGCATCAAATCGGCCCTGTCGCGGCTGGGCGATCCGCATAAAAAACTACCGCCGTTTTTTCATGTGGCGGGCACCAACGGCAAGGGATCAACCGTCGCTTTCCTGCGCGCAGCGCTGGAGGCGGCCGGGCATTCGGTTCATGTCTACACCTCGCCCCATCTTGTGCGTTTTAATGAACGCATCGTCGTCGCCGGAAAGGAAATTTCCGACGCAGGCCTTATCGACGCTTTGCAACGGGTCGATAACGCCATGGGCGACGACATGCTCACCTATTTTGAAACGACGACCTGCGCCGCGTTCCTAGCCTTTGCAGAAACGCCCGCCGACTACGCCATCATCGAAGTCGGGCTTGGCGGACGGCTCGACGCTACAAACGTTATGGAAACGCCGCTCGCAGCCATCGTGACGCCGGTCGATCTCGATCATCAGGCGTTTCTCGGCAATACGCTCGGCCAAGTCGCCGCCGAGAAAGCCGGCATCTTCCGCCGCGGCGCGCCCGCTGTCATTTCCCACCAAACGCCGGACGCCATGGCGGTGTTGCAGGATCACGCAAGACGCATCGGCGCGCACATCCACGCTTTTGGCGAACAGTGGAATGTTTATTCAGAGCACGGACGGCTCATCTATCAGGATGATGACGGGCTTTGCGATCTCGACCCGCCGCGCCTGCCGGGCGGCCATCAGATCGAGAACGCCGGGACCGCCATCGCCGCCCTGCGCGCGGCCAGATTGGAACTCTCCGACGCAACGGTTTCAAAGGGACTCGCCAGCGCCCATTGGCCCGCTCGCATGCAACGCCTCACCAAAGGCCCGCTGATCGATCTCGCCCAAAGTTTCCTTGGGCATGCGCCTGAAATCTGGCTCGACGGCGGGCACAACCCCCACGCCGGTCGCGCCATCTCAAGCCTTATGGCCGACATGGAATCACGCTCATCAAAGCCCCTGGTGATGATTTCCGGCATGCAGGCGAATAAAGACGCCGCCGGTTATTTCGCAGCCTTCGCCGGGCTCGCCCGCGAAGTTTTTTGCGTCGCCGCTGACCATGACGGCGTTCTCTCTCCCGAAGAAGTGGCGAAAGCAGCGCGGGCCGGCGGACTTAAAGCTGAGCCTTGCGTTTCTTTAGAAGAGGCCTTGAAAAAGGCGTGTACGGATAAAAAGAACGAGCCGCCAAGATTGCTCATCAGCGGCTCGCTTTATCTGTCAGGCGAAATCCTGGCGGAAAACGCTTAGTCAATTTACGCGTTTCTTACGGAAAACCGGGAACCGATTTTCCTGAAACGCTCTTAGGCGGCGGTTTCGCCCAGCACCTCTTGAACCCATGCCTGAAGCTGGCTCTTCGGCGCGGCGCCGACGCGGGTCGCCACATGCTCGCCGCCGGAAAAAATCATCAGGGTCGGAATGCCGCGCACACCGTATTTGCCCGGTGTTTCCGGATTCTCGTCAATATTCACCTTGGCGACGGTAAGCTTGCCTTCAAACTCTTGCGCAATTTCATCAAGCGCAGGCGCGATCTGCTTACAAGGGCCGCACCATTCAGCCCAGAAATCAATAAGCACAGTATCGCCGCTATCAAGAACATCGGTAGTGAAGCTGGCGTCGGTGACGGTTTTTGCAGCCATGGGAATCTCCTAAACTCTGGAACTGAGAAGATAGCGCGCGCCGGGCCTGTTTCAACCCGTCAGTTTCAAGTCAATCTCAGGCGCGCGAAAGCGTGATCGAGCATTTCGGAAGGAACCGCCATCAGCCGCGCATCATAGGTCCATAACAGCGCGCAGACGATCTCATGTTGGGGATAGATTTCCTGTAACAATGCCCGATAGGCGGCGAGTTGCGCGACATAGCTCGGATCAGCATCCTCGACCCGTTTTGGCGGGGGACGGTTGGTTTTGTAGTCGACAACCAGAACGCGAGTGTCAGACACCGCAAGCCGGTCGATCTGACCATTCAGCCGCGCACTGTCAGCTAGGCCTTTAGGACACCCGACAATCGGCGTTTCCGCCATGGAGCCCGGCGCAAACACTTCCGAAAATTGCGAATCCTGCAGGACATGTAAAACTTCGTCGCGCCAGCGCGCGCGTTCATCTGTCGCGATTTCCGGCGCCAACCGGGCGAGCAACCGGTCCGCCGCAGTAGCGCGTTTTTCCGGCGCAACGTCCGGCAAGAGTTCAAGCAGGCGGTGTAATGTCCGTCCACGGAAATATCTGTCGCCGCCCGCCACGGGAGAATAGGCTGCGCCTTCTATATCGCCGCGCCATTCGCTTTCTTCCTCGCCATCAAGCTTCGACGGCGTCAGCCGCAAGGGCGCCGCCTCTTCAGGCGCTGGTTGCTTCAGCCATGAGGGCTTTTCAGCCGGCGCCGTCGCGGCCACCCCGTCATCCTCTTTCACTTCCGCCGTTTGCGGACAGGAAAGACGCAGCAACGGCGCTTCGCCACCGTCCCAAAAGGGCGTCTCGCCGGTTTCGACCCGTTCAAGGAGACGCGCAAAACCATCATGGGCCAGAGAATGCCAGGATTTAACGCCAGTCTCTTTATCCTGCGGGTTCTTGCGGTTGCCCTGCTCAATACCGCAGACGAATAGCCGGTCGCGCGCGCGTGTCGCCGCGACGTAAAAGAGGCGGCGATATTCCTCATAGGCAAAACGGATTTTTTCAGCGCGCGCCTCAGCGCTTAAGGGTGCCTCTTCCGCCTTTGACCAGGCGAGCAACGAGGCGCCTTCCGGCAGACCAGCGCCCGGCGGCGGATCGAGAAGCGGGCCGATATTTCTGGTGTTCGCTTCGCGATGCGCATCGAGAAGAAATACAATGTCGGCTTCCAGCCCCTTGGCG
>JAUIEG010000004.1 GCA_030428745.1 Alphaproteobacteria bacterium | reverse complement strand
CACCAGCCTGCTGTGTGCACTCCCAGTGGCGCCTCCTAAGCCCGCCATTGGGAGCTATGCTATTCATGAAGCGACGCCAAATACGCGATAATGTCTGAACGCTGTTGATCATTTGGAACCGGAGTCACCATGCGCGTGCCGGGAACAACCGTGTTCGGCGCCTTGAGAAACTCGTCTAGTGATTGCGGCGTCCACTGAATTCCCGCCCCGGCCAAGGCGCTTGAATAGCGAAAATTCGGATCCGCACCGCTATCCCTTCCCATCAGTCCATAGAGATTAGGGGCGACGATACTCTTTCCGCCATCCGTTACGGTGTGGCACATCATGCATTTTTGTCGAAATTGTTTTTCTCCGGCTTCCGGCGACCCCATCACTCCTTCGGGGCCCTTCGCTTCTTCAGCGCAGGCGCCCACCGTCAGTAAACCCGCTGAAAATATCGCAGCCGCCACCAATTTATCTTTCATGTGGTCTCCCTTTTCACAACGACAACTCAAACAATACCTGTTAAACGGCCCTCGAATGAGCAATCACCTTTCGGTTAACTTAAAACTCACCCTCGAAAGCTTGCGTTTCCGCCATCTCATTGCATGCTGTAATCGCCCGACCAAGAATCTCCGCACGCATCCGCACGAGATCGCGGCTCTTCAGCGGAAACTGTCGCAGTCGGCCGACCTCATCCGGAGTAAAGGTTTTCGCACCCGCAGGCACACTTGCACCACCAAGAGAAAACACAGTGAAATTCATTGCTTGAGCAAGCTCGACATCATTCATGTTGGCAAAGGCGACATTGGGAAGTTGAACTATATATTCGCGGCCCTCTTGGGTGCATAGATAGTAGCCAACTTCACCTTCAATCTGGGGTACATCTTTTCTCGACGATCTCCCCAGCAGGCCATGACATCCGCCACAACCCTCTGTGTAATGAATTTGCCCTGGCGATAGTCTCGGCGCGACGCCAGATTCAAGCGCCGCAGCTGCGCGGACCATGACGGAAACCAAAATCAGGACGGAAAAGATCGCCGCAGTCGCTGACAGCCGGTCACTCAGCACGCCGCTACTCCGCTAATCCAACCAGCGCGGCTGTTGAGCAATGATACTCCATCGAGGAATCTCCAAAACACCAGATGATCTGATTGTTCGACTGGGGCCGATAGATCGGCAATTCACGATCCGTGCCGTCGCAAAAGCAATCCTCACCGCTTGCGGCGCACGGCCCCATACCGCAGCAGTCGCGATAGGCAATGAGGTAGCTTCGTCCATCGTCGGGATTTAAGCAGGTTCCCACCCAAGCCGTTGGCGATGGCGTCGAACCTGGGGGGCAACTATGAACGCCGCCGCCACAACAACCGCATAAAATGCCGTCAATTGCACAGTGCCGCCAATAATCACATCTATTCGGATCAGACGTTTGTGCGTTTCGCTCAAAATCTGTCAATTTATTGGACGTCGACGCTCTCGCTACAGGTAGCAAGGGAAAGAATGGCGCCGCAACCAACGCGCTCCCTACCCTGGATAGAAACCCTCGTCTGGAACTTCGGCGGGCGACATTGCGGACAAATTTCTCCGCAAGACTATCGGGGGTAAACTCACCCATGGGCGCTCATCTCCTTTTTTTCTCTAGTGTCGGATTTCGACCGAGCGGCTAAGTATTCCTGCACTGTTTCATATTGGCTGCCCTGCGCTGTCACGAGACTTTCGAGGTGCTCCCGAGTGTTCACCAGACCATGCGCCAGGATCGTGCCAGCAGGTCCTATGATTACGGCATAGGGAAGCTTGCCCACGCTGAAGGCTTGACCGACTTCCGGGCCATTTACAAAACGGCCTTCTGGGATTGCATGATCACTCGCCAGTTTGCGTTGGGCTGAAATCTCCCCGTCGCCAACAACAACAAGATCAAGGCTCTCGTCTCGTACAAACCTCATAAGCGTGGGAAGTAGCTGTTTGCACACAGGACATGTAGGCGACACGAAAAATAGCAGTTGAGTCTTTTTGTTGTTTGGGAGACTGCCCCCAACGGTTAACCCTTCACCATTCAAAGCATGCGTGGAAACAATCGGGGCTGGTGCGCCAACTTTTATGTCCTGCCCCAGCCTCAAGGCACCCACCGGTGCAATGCGTTCATGCAAAACTCCTACCTGACGCGCCAAAGCGAACACGGCCAACCCAAGGAGCACCACGGCGACCCAAAGGAATAACTGAGAGACCATCAGCATCACGAAAATCTCCGATTGAACTGGACGGTTCTCTCGCGCAACTCGACAATCAACGTAAACGCTAAGCATAGCACCAAGAAGGCCGCTCCGCCCATAACTCCGTTTAAAACTGAAAATGTGTCGAGTTTGGCCGAAGTCCCATTCAGCGCTAAAGACAAGAACGCCGCCATAAATACATTTCGCACGACCAGGGCGTAGGTTAATCGCGCGCCCCCAGCGCCCCTAAAACATCCACAATCTATGTTTGTATTGCCGCGGAAGATGTTCGTGGCGATAACAAGTGCGAAAATCAGCAACAACAGACTTCCTGTCGCGATTCCCAACTCCCAAAAAAAGCCGCTCACGAGTGAAAGGGCAATCAGTCCCTCCAGCGCCATTACACCAAATGACAACGGCCGCACCATAAATTCCGGCACAATACGATAATTTGAGACTACTCCTATAAATTCCTCGACAGCGCGAAGCTTGCCGGCTAACGCCAGAATGAAAAGCAGCGCGCCGAACGTCCGCGAGGCGACGACAATTATCGGCGACGCAGCTGAAAGCGTATCCAACATCATAGCTCGGGGACCAAAATCATGCCGCCACCTTCCAGCTGGCGCTTGCGCAACACCTTGCCTGTTTCCGGGCTAACCGCTGCCAGATACCCACCGCCGCCGCCAAATCCGCCGCCAGCAACAAATAAAATCGGATCAGCGTCCTGCGTCACTGTAATACTGGATGCCGGCCCGTCCAGCGGGATTCGTCGCACCAGCGTTTTGGCTTCAGCATCCAGAACCCAGATCTCCTCTCCGGGCTCCTTATGCGTCCAATGAGTACCACGATGCATAAGAACAAATATGCGGTTTGTCGAATAATGCATTGTCATCAAATAACGACCGCCAGGACGCCAAGCCAGTTCCTGAACGCCAACCCCGGTCTCCCCCATACCGGCGGCTTGCGTGATAGACCATTTTTCTCCAAGTGAAACACCACTTCCGAAGGAGACGGGATAGATATTGCCGCTATAGGAAAGGAACCAAGCTTCGCCGGTATCGCTGTTTACAACACTGTTTTCGAAAATCGGATCGAGATCGGCGTCAAAAAGAGGTTCAGTATAGATCATTTCCGGCGTTTCGCCGGCCCCCAGGGTCGTAAAACCAATCGTGCCGTCGCCGCAAAGTGACGCAAAACTTTTCTTCCCAACGGACGCAGCAATTGCGCAACCTGGTATATCGACGGATGTCTTCACCTCTGACGTCTTAAGGTCAACTACATGCACTGATGAAGCCGGTGAGAAATCATAGATGTAGGCAAGAGCACCATCGCTGCTCAGCGAAAGAAGGTGCAGTTTCGGCGCGACCAGCAATCGGCCGGGAACGTCTATTTCCTTCGTCAGGTTAAGAGTTTGACCGTCATAGATGGATAGCAGGTCCTCGCGATCGCCTCTATTGCCTCGCGTCCAATAGGTTTCCGCAACGTAAATCTTTCCGCCATCGTCGGACATGGCGAAGACACCGTTGCCTGTTGGCACTGTGCCTATGGTCTTCAGCCCCTCGTCGTCGCCATCGATAATCGTGGCGCCAGTGCCTGAAAATCCGCTGTGAATTAAGACGCGATGGGGCCCGGCCGGTGGAAGCACAATCACATCACTCTCTTCAATCGGCAACACAGGAGGCAATTCCCTCCCTGACGCTCCTTCTTGGCCTGCGCCATCCGTTACAGCTACGCGCTGAGCAACAGAATCTGAGGAACCTGAGAGGCTCGGCTCAAGTTGCGCAGTCGACATTTCGGTAGATTTCGGTTGCTCCTGGCCCCCCTTCGCCGACTCTTCGTCCTTCGGAGAGCAGTTACTTACTGTAGCATAGGAACAAAGCGCCAAGCCGGCCAGAACTGCCCTCTTTAATTGCAGAAGCCTAATTGATTCACTTCTCGCAGGACTTTTCCAGGCCTCAATTTTTTTACGCATTATCCTTTTCCCTTTCAGTCTCCACCCGTTTGGAGACCGGTCGCTAAAATTTACTCTGGATGGGACAGTGCAACTTGGACTTCATAGCAGAAATGGCAGTGCAAAATCCATTATAACCAAGATGCTAAGCCTATGGCGCTCTAGGTTCTATCAAGGAATGGATAAGTTAATCGCTCCAATACCTCATTCACGGCTCTGTGGGCCTCCCCAAACGCTGCGTCGGTGTGAGGACTCGCCGCCGCGTCCGAATTCGCGATTGCGATTAGGCCATACGGCTTGCGCGCTTTCACGCAAGGCCGACCCGAACTCGATGTAAAAACCCATTCCAGCGGATCCTGCAAACTATTATAAGTATATGCATAGCCGTGAGGCCAACGGTTGACGGTAATGCCAGCGATATCACGTGCAGGATCAAATCCGCCAGCCGACAATATGCGTGCTAGCTGGCTTCGCGTTTCCCGCTCAAAGGTTTCAAAACTCGTCGCAAGCAATTTCGCGCGGCCGATTCGATGCTGGTCTCTCTTCGGAAGGCCTGGCTCATTCGCGTATTTTATAAGCTGTACGGCCACTGGTTGATCCGGGCTTCGCGAATGTCGCAAGTCGCCGAGATCAACGGATTCTGCCAACGAGACGCTTTGATGAAACATCGACGGCGATTCAATACGAGCGATTCCGAGCTTTTCGAATGCTCGCCAATTGCGGAGCGCGACATTCGTATAGACGAGAGGCGCTTTGATTGCGTAAGCCAGCGCTTCGCCTTGTTCCTGAGGCAGCTCGGGCGCTATGTGTGGTATCACCGCGTGCCAACAAGCCAATATAACGGATTTTGCTCGAACCGATTGTAGTTTTTGGTTTTTGATATAACTGACGACTGCCTCAGACGCGCTCTCCGGATCCCCGTCATGGCGCACATTGACCACGATGCTGCTCAACCTTATTCGCGCTGGCTGATTCTTCCGATCGAGTTTTCCGTAGTCGACAAGCGCAAGCCCCATATCCTCCTGACTGTCGCCCTCAACAGCGTCCGGTATCAGGCCATTGACCAACAAACGCGCCAGTGTTGCATTGCCATCAGGGAAATGTATGGCCTTGTAGTCTATTTGCTGGCGCCCATGCTGCCCGCCTGGCAAGTCTGCAAGCAGGTCTTTCGGCGCTTCACCGAGATGAAGGCTTGAGAAACCAGGATATCCGTCCATCCATGCGAAGAAAGCGGGGGTGGCGTCCGCGCCGACGCAAAAACTCCCCCACCCCATCGACTGTAAAAACCAAACAACCTGCTCGTCTACGCCGACCTTCCCGATTAAATAGTCACGATAAGAAGTTGTTGCGAGATACTGTTTCTTTTCCGCAAGCGACATGTCCGCCAAGTAATCTGGCTGCTTGGCGGAAAATAATCGCACCGCGTCCTGGCGTGCTTTGTCGGAAAATGGAATGGATGCTATGAGGTCTTCAGAAAATCCGTATCCGCCTTTTCCGCTTACGACAAGCTTATCATTACCCCATGATTCCTTGTCGAGAAAAAAACCGCCCTTCAGTCCATAAGATTTATATAGCCCTGAAGTGTCGGCATTCACCTTTTCAA
The DNA here is from genome assembly GCA_030428745.1 of Alphaproteobacteria bacterium. Lineage (GTDB taxonomy): Bacteria > Pseudomonadota > Alphaproteobacteria > Caulobacterales > Parvularculaceae > Hyphococcus. Next base: position 13,565 of record JAUIEG010000004.1, on the reverse strand, counting down.
AACGGGATATGTCTATCCCGATGTCATCTAGAATCTGACGCGCCCAGCGGTTGTATCGCTGCGGCGATTCGATATTCAGTGTACCGCCGTTAAGAACCACCTTCCTGCCATCAACAGTAAATTCATTCCGCTTTGCATGACCGCCAAAATCATCGTGATTTTCCAGAATCAACACACGCGCATCAGCGCCGGCCCGTTTGAGGAAGAAATGCGCTGCGGCAAGTCCGCTCAGCCCGCCGCCCACTATCACGCAGTCGTAAGTCTCGCCGGTTGAACGGGCCGCCCCCAACTCTAAAGAGCCGTCGCGGAGCAAGTGCGCCTGCTCAAATGACCCGGGATGACTGCCGCGCATCCCGGTTTTTGCAGGAGGATACAAGGTTGCCGATTGCTCACCGGCGCTGACAGCCGCTTGACTGAAGCTTGGCGCGCCTGATGCAACAACACCGGCAGCTGCGCCGCCGACAACAACGTCTCGGCGCGATATGTTCGTAAACATTCCTAGCGCCCGGTCAGCCGCGTCCCGCCTCGAATCCTCGTAACCTTTATTTCCCATTATTCTTTGATATCCCGCTTTTTACTGGATAGCCTTGGCGACGTAACCTCACCGCTCCCATAACTTGGCTTTCGCTACTACACTGAGCGCAGGGCATGCCGCAGCAGGCGCGCACCTCGCCCATACCCAACGCTCCCCCTCCCCTTAACTTGCTGCCTGTTCTTATTCGCCCTGCTTCTTCACCCACATGAGGTCATATTCGGTAACCCACGATTTCCCCTGATCTTCGGTCCGCCGAGATAATTCACGGACAGCGCCATCTGGCTGCAGTGACAATGTCCAATGCCGCAAATGACGCGCCCCGTCAGGCGCCGGCTTGTAGGTAATGAACAACATCTCGCCTGGCTCAGGGGAGTGCCCCCTGAACGATGTCGCGGATCCGGTATCTGCGGCCCAAAAATATCCCCAATCGCCCAACAGCCTCGAATAGGTGAAAAGGCCGAGCCCATTGCCTGGACGCCCCCCAACGGTCGTCCACGTTTCAAAAATGGCGCAATCTTTAAGCACTGGCTCCATCAGGACTTCAGCGACTTTATCTTTTCCGCTAAAAACATCCCAATGCCCAAGCGTGAAATCCTGTTGCCTGAAATTCTCATCCTCGCTGCAGGACTGTTGGACTTCTTGAGCAGAAACTTTCGGAAACGATGCAAATGCCACCAAGGAAAATGAAAGCATCGCCAACTGCGACAACTTTTTAGATATCACCATTAACCCCATTCTGTTTTCTCGCGCCGAAACCATGCCGGCGTCATGCGGCGAATTATGCGTTTATCCGCCCACTGCCAGGCTATTGAACGCCAAGGATCCTGTGCAGCCGCTTTCCCTTAGAAGAATGTCGCGTATTTACTCTTTCTCCGTCAATTAAAACTGCCCACCCAAATGGTGAGAATTCAACACCAATGACGTGAAAAAATCACCTTGTTCGGCTCTATGTTTTCACTCACTTTTTGACTTCACGGACAAGACATTTACCACCGCGCAGGGCGCCGCTTGCGAAGGCCGCTTCATTTGCTGGGAATTTTCCTTCTAGTCGCCACAAAAGTAGTTTCCTTATGAAAAAGAACCCGATTGAGTCTCCCTCCGTCATAGAGCGCAGAGATCTGATCAAGGGCGTGGCCATGAGCCCGGTCGCCGCTCAATTCGCCGCCTCAGCCTTAATCAACCCCGCTGCTGCGGCAAAAGCTGTAACGGAGGTCAGCGCACCTTATCCGCCGGCCCGCTCCGGACTGCGAGGTCAACACGAAGGTTCGTTCGAAGCAGCACATATGGCGCGCGACGGTCGGTTTGACGGCAAGGTTTCCGCACGAGAAAGCGGCGAACATTATGACCTGGTGATCGTCGGCAGCGGCATATCTGGGCTTTGCGCCGCATACTTCTATCGAAAAGCATTAGGCGACGATTCAAAGATTCTGATTCTGGATAATCACGATGATTTTGGCGGCCACGCCAAGCGGAACGAGTTCTATTACAATGGAAAGACATATTTGTCCTATGGCGGGACAATGAGCGTTGAATCGCCTTTTCCCTATAGTTACGCTGCTACCGCTCTACTGGAAGACCTCGGTATCAAGCCCGAATCTTATGAACGGTACGACCTAACCGGTACAGTCTATAATGGGCTTTCCAACAGCGTTTTTTTTGACTCTGAACATTTTCTTCAGGACCGCATCGTTGCTGGATACGGTGAAAAGCCGTGGGCGGAGTTCTTTGGTGAGGCGCCGCTGACTAACGCAGTTCGCGCCGATCTGACCCGCCTACATACAGACAAGAAAGATTATCTTCCTGGAATGTCGCCGACCGAGAAAGCGGCGTTCTTGAAAAGAATTAGCTTGAAAAGCTTCTTGATTGAATACGCGGGAATGTTAGAGGAAAGCTTGCCGTTTTTCGCTGGAATGGGCTTTCGCAACAATAAGCGGGTAGACACATGTCCCGCATTTGAAGCCTTACGCCTTCCTGTATTCGACGGCATGGCGGTTGCCGAACCACCGCGCGCGCAATCAGTGCATTTCCACTTTCCAGACGGCAACGCCTCCATCGCGCGACTACTTGTAAACCAGCTTGTTCCTGGCGTTTTTGATAAGCATCACGATCAGGAGTCCATCGTTTCTGCAAAGGCAAATTATGGCGCGCTTGATCAGGCACAGAACCATCTGAGAATTCGCCTAAACAGCATGGCCGTGCGAGTTGAACATCTTGGCGATTTTGATGATATCGGCGAGAAAGCCGTAAGAACCGTATATGTGCAAGACGGCGAAACTGTTTCCGTCACGTCCGCGAACGTAGTGCTTGCATGCTTCAATAACATTATTCCTTTTATAGTCCCAGATCTCCCGCAAGATCAGCGTGAAGCTTTGGGCAAGGCTTCAAAAGTCCCAATGCAATACACCAATGTTCTCATTCGGAACCGGCGCGCTTGGGACAAGCTCGGAATTCAACGCATTCAGGCGCCAAATGGATATCACACATGGGCGACATTGGATTTTCCCATGAAGATCGGCGAATATAGAAGTTCAATATCGCCAGACGATCCTGTCGTTGTTCATATGGTGCGGAATCCCAACTCACCTGGCCTTCCGCGCCGGGAGCAACACCGCCTTGGGCGCATCGAAATGCTGACGACGCCTTTTGAAGAGATCGAATTGAAAATTCGTGACCAGCTTCAACGCATGCTTGGAGCCGGCGGATTCGACCAAGAAAGAGACATTCTCGCAATCACAGTGAATCGCTGGCCACATGGTTACGCATATACGCCAGACACGCTCTCCGACCCGGATCTGCCTTATTCAATGCAACCGCATGTCATCGGAAGACGCATTTTCGGCCGCATTGCTATAGCAAACGCAGATGCCGGAGCCGCGGCTTATACGAATGTGTCGATCGACCAAGCTAATCGAGCGATACAGGAGATACTTATTAGTCGAGGCCTGACCTGACGCATTAGCACACTACAGCAACAACATCTCTCGAGGCGAGCAGATCTCACGCCCACAGCGGAGACGGGAACATTATTGCTCTCGAAACCTGAGTGTTGCGGAGCGTCCTAAGTTGCTCGCACTTACCTTGCCATTCACTATTGCGCCAGCGTCTTGTGTTGCCTGAAATGCGCTGTAATCGGCGGCAAAGAAAGAGTGAGTGCGGCGACAAGCGAACCCATCGCCATTATCAAGGCAACCGACTGAAGTCCCATATTGTTTGAAAACAAGAGACCGGCAATGAGCGGGCCAGCAGCAGCTCCCCCGCGCCCGACGCCAATGACAAACCCAGTTCCGGTCGCACGCACACTCGTCGGAAAAGCCTGTGCGACCATTGCGTAAATGCCGACGATCGCCGCATTCGTAAAAAAACCGGCCACTGCGGCAACAAACGCCAAACTTGCGAGCGTGTCATGCCCCGCTCCAAAGTAGACTACCATAACAGCACCAAAGATCATGGCGCCGACAACGAGAGGGCGCGGACTAAATCTACGTGTGAGGAAACTGAACAAAAACGCGCCGGTTGCACCACCGACATTCGCCCAAACAAGTACGCTGCCGGCCAAGGAGGGTGAGAATCCAAGGTCCGTCACCAATTTCGGAATCCATTTTAAAATAAAGTAAAAAGTCATAATATGCGCGAAATACGCAAAGGTCATCAAAACTGTTAATGAAACAAGCTCACCGGAAAACAACCGCCTAATCCCGTCGACCTTAACAGGATCATCATCTTCTGGCGGCAAGGAATCTATAGGAGACCTTTTCATGCGCTTGAGCAATCGATTGATTTTTTTTAGCGCGCCCCCAGGGCGCTTTTTCATGACATAATCCACGGACTCCGGAAGCCAGATCGCCGTCACTGGAACAAGAACGGCCGTCATGATGGTTCCGAAGTAGAAAATCGAACGCCATCCAAACTCGCCCAACAAGAAAGATGCGACCGACCCGCCGATGATAGCGCCCATGGGATACCCCGTCGCCATAATCGCCACCAACATCGCGCGGTTCTTGTTGTTTGAGTATTCTGCAGCGACAGCGTTAATTGCGGCCAGGACGCCACCGATACCGAACCCGGTGATTAATCTGTAAATTGACAACTCCTCAACGGTATTTGAGGTTGCTGCGAGAAACATGCCCACTGTCATCGTCAAAAGGCACAACAACAATGTTGGCCGCCTGCCTACCTTGTCAGCAACATTGCCCAGCACGACAGATCCCAGCGCCATACCGAACAGTTCGATTGACAGGACAAACCCCAGAGCTGCACGATCTATGCCCCACTCACGCGCAATTCCAGGAGCAGCAAAGCTAATCGACAAGACGTCGAAACCATCCAAAGCGTTAAGACATACGCAGATCGCGACGGCCAACACCTGAAACCTGCTCATTGGTTCTAACGCAACAATTGATCGCGGATCTTTAGACACGATAATACGCTCCCCAGATTTTTAGCTAGATATGCAGCCTTGTCATGCCGATGGCCGCGCCCGCTTTGTCATACTTTTTTCGTCACGGTTTCTGAAAACACTCGGCAAAACGTTTCCAGGCCTTCTTCTAAAATATTATCCGGGATCGTCAGCGCAGGCAGGAATCGGAAGACATTGCCGCGAATGCCGCAAGTAAGCACAATCAACCCTGCGGCATAGCAGTTAGTCAGGAGTTTCTTCGTGAGAACGGGGTCTGGTTCGTCAGCGGATCCATTCGAAACCACTTCCAAAGCAATCATAGCGCCGCGTTTAGCGCGGATATCGCCAATATAACCCGAAAATTCCTCTTTTAACTTATGTAGACGTTCATGAAAAATCTCGCCAATGACGTTAGCCCGCTCGACAAGATCTTCTGACGCTATGACATCAAGAACCGCAAGCGCCGCCGAACATCCAATGGGCGATCCGGCGTAAGTGCCGCCTAGCCGACCCGGCTCCGGCGCATCCATCACATTCGCTTTTCCCACGACGCCCGCAAGCGGAAATCCGCCCGCAACGCCCTTCGCAAAAGTCATTAGATCCGGTTCGACATCCGCATGCTCGCACGCGAACATCCTCCCTGTTCGACCAAATCCGGTTTGAATTTCGTCTGCTATCAGAACGATTTGATGATCATCACAAATCTTACGAAGAACTTTCATGAATTCGTCCGGCGCCGGATAGAATCCTCCTTCGCCCTGAACCGGCTCCACAAGTATCGCCGCGCAATCGGATGGCTCGATGTCGGTTTTAAACAACATGTCAATCGCATGCAGCGCATGCTCTACGGATACGCCATGATATTCAATGGGAAACGGCGCACGATATATTTCACCGGCGAATGGTCCGAATTTATTCTTGTAGGGCGTCACTTTCCCCGTTAGCCCCATGGTAAGATTTGTGCGGCCGTGATACCCGCCGTCGAAAGCAATCACGCCACGCTTGTTTGTATAACTCCGCGCTATTTTCACCGCATTCTCAACCGCTTCCGCTCCGGTCGTCACAAACATCGTTTTCTTCGGGGATGCGCCTGGCGCGCAGTCATTAATCCGTTCCGCAAGTCTCACTGCGGATTCATAGGGCGTGACCATTACGCAAGTGTGGCTAAAACGATCAAGTTGAGCACTCACAGCGGCTTTGACTTTGGGATGCAGATGCCCAGTATTACAAACGGCAATGCCTGTTGCGAAGTCGATGTAACGCTTCCCTTCAACATCCCAGATTTCGGAACCCGATGCCCGATCGACGTAAAGCGCCGCAACGGCTCCTTCGCCGCGCGCCATCGCGCTTTGCTTGCGAATATCCAATTCCGCATTATTCATAGATTTGACGTCCGACCTTGTGTTTGCACGCGTCATTTATCCAAACCCCCAAAACAAATATACTTTATCTCGGTATAGTCATCGAGGCCATGCGCCGACCCCTCCCGACCATGTCCCGAATGCTTGATGCCGCCAAACGGCGCCATTTCATTTGAGATTATTCCTTCATTCACACCAACCATGCCGTACTCTAGAGCCTCACTCACGCGCCAAGCACGACCTATGTCGCGGGTATATATATAGCTCGCCAAACCATACTCCGTATCATTCGCCATTGAGACGACCTCTTCCTCCAAAGAAAACTTCACGACCGTCGCGACTGGCCCGAAAATTTCCTGTTGCGTAATCCGCATCTCATTTGTGACATTCGTGAGAACTGTTGGCGACAAGAACGCTTCTCCGGCGGAGTGTAGCTCGCCGCCAATCTTCACTTCCGCTCCATGTGAAACAGCATCGCTTATCAACGAAAGCACGCCCTGCAACGCGCGCGCATGGATCAACGGCCCAATCTCGACATTTGCCGACCGGCCATCTCCGGTTTTCAGACGCTCGACCGCCTTTGAAAATTTCGCCACAAATGAGTTATATACGTGTTCTTGAACGTAGATTCGGTTCGCGCAAACACATGTTTGCCCCGCATTACGGAATTTGCAGATGATCGCTCCTTTGACGGCTTCGTCTAAATCCGCATCATCGAAGACGATGAATGGAGCATTACCGCCAAGCTCCATAGAAGTGCGTTTTAGCGTTTCAGCGCACTGAGCGCTGAGCAATTTTCCCACTGCCGTCGATCCGGTAAAACTCAGTTTCCGAACGATATTACTACGGGTTAAAGCCAAGCCAATCTCATCAGTCTTCCCGCATAAAATGTTGATAACGCCAGCCGGAATGCCGACTTTTTCGGCGAGAGCCGCCAATGCAAAGGCCGACAAAGGCGTTTCGTTCGCAGGTTTACATATGACTGTGCACCCCGCGGCCAATGCTGGCGCAATTTTTCGCGCCAGCATTGCGTTGGGAAAATTCCACGGCGTAATACAGGCGACCACGCCGACGGGCTGACGTATAGTAATCGGTCTTTTATCCGCCGATGGCCCTGGGATCGTTTCTCCGTATGTTCGCTTGGCTTCTTCTGCGAACCATTCGATATAACTTGCGCCGTATGCGATTTCCCCTCGCGCTTCAGCTAAAGGCTTACCCTGCTCGGCAGTGAGAATTTGCGCAAGATCCTCTTGGTTGGCGAGGATCTCCGCATGCCAGGCTCTTAAATGAGCGCTTCTTTCTTTCGCAGTGGTTTTGCGCCAGGAGACGAAAGCCTCTTGCGCCGCAAGCACCGCCTGCTCCGCTTCGGCTGCACCACACTCAGCAACGGACGCAATCATCTGGCCGGTAGAGGGGTCAGTTACTGGAAACTGGCCAGCGCCGCCGATCCACTTTCCTCCGATGAGGGCCTGGGATTTCAACAGATCCGCGTTTGCTAAATTAAGCATGTTCAACTCTCGACAGTTCGACAATCGTAAAGGTCACCCAAAGCCAGACAGATTTTCTCATTCGCCCCTCGCGCGCAGACCGGCCAGCGCTTCGCGCACGGGAAGCTTGCGCAGGCGAAGCGATGAAGCCGCGTAAATGGCATTCACCAGCGCGGGCGCGCTCAATGTTGTTCCCAGTTCGCCAAGCCCTCCGGGCGCCTCATCGCCCTCAATCGTCGACACTGACACTTCTGGCGCCTCTGGCATGCGCAAGACATTGTAAGTGTCGTAGTTGCCTTGAACGATTTCCGCCTGTTCGATGTCAACGCCTTCCCCCAACGCGGCCGACAAGCCAAACAAAGCGCCGCCTTGAACCTGCGCCTCCACCCCGCGGGGATTGATAATGAGACCGCAATCAACCGCACAGAAGATCTTGTTTACCGACAAACCGGCGTCTTCCGATAAGGAGACGTCCATAATCATCGCCCCGTAGCTGCCGAAGGCGTGTTGCAGAGCTATGCCGCGTCCACGCCCCTTTTCCAAGGGCTCCCCCCAGCCGGCCATTTCGGCGACGCGATCGAGAAGCGCGATCATACGCGGATCGGAGAGCAACTCGCGGCGGTAGGTCAGAGGATCGACGCCGGCCTTGTATGCAAGCTCGTCAATGAAACTTTCCAGAACGAACGTGCTGCGCAGGGGGCCAACACCGCGCCACCAGCTTGTCCGGACCGAACCCGTTTCTACGCGCCTGAACTCGACTCGGTGGTCATCCAGTTTGTAGAGGGGCTCGACCGCGCATTCCACCGCGTCGAAATCAACGCCCTTGAATTCAGGCCCCATAAGCCGCGCAAGGATTGAGGAACCAGCTATACGGTGCGTCCAAGCGACGGGGCGACCGTCTTCGTTCAACGCCGCCTCGATCCTGTCGGCATATGCTGGCCTGAAATAATCGCGATGAATGTCGTCCTGTCGCGACCAGGTCATTTTTACCGGGTATGGAACCTGCCGCGCGATGGCCGTCGCAGTGAGGATGCCGTCGATTTCAAGACGCCGCCCGAAGCCTCCGCCCATGGGATAATTATGAATTGTTACAGCCTCGGCAGGCAAACCGAGCATTTCAGCCGTGGCAAGCTGAGCATCGCCGACGACTTGCGTGCCGGACCAGATCTCGCACGCTTTCTCTTGCACATGGGCGATGCAGTTCATCGGCTCCAATGCGGCATGAGCCAGGAACGGCTGGCGATAGACCGCCGCGAACTTGTCGGCAGCTTTTTGCATCGACGCTTCATGTCCCTCGGTCGCCACGGCGACCGACCCCGGCTCATTTAAACCTGCCTCAAGATCATCGTATATGGTTTTTAGATTTAAGGCCTTGTTGTCGGGCTCGGTCCATTCAACCAGCAACGCGTCACGCGCCTGCATCGCAGTCCAAGTATCGTCCGCGATCACCGCCACTGCTTCCGGCAGGCCGATCACATCAACAACCCCAGCTAAAGCCCTCGCCGGCTTGTCATCATAAGATTTGACCGATCCGCCGATGTGGGGCGGGAAAGCGAGCGCCGCGTATTTCATGCCCGGCAGACTCACATCTATTCCATAGATTGCCTTGCCGCTGATGCGCTCTTTGGCGTCAATACGGGATTGAGGAACGCCGATTACTTTGTAATCGGACTTTCGCTTCAACTGCGGCTTCTCCGGAGGCTGCCTTCCACTTGCGTTTTCGACAAGATCGCCAAATGCAAACCGCTTGCGCCCATCCGCAGAATAGACGGCGCCGGCTTCAGTTCTACAAGCCGCCGGGTGGTCGCCCCAGCGTTCGGCGGCTTCCGCGACCAGCATAGCTCGCGCCGCAGCGGCGACTTCCCGAAGCTTGTCAAAATTGCTGCGGATCGACATTGAGCCGCCGGTGCTTTGCATGCCATAGACCTCGATGTTCGACGGCGCCTGTTCCATCGACACGGCGTCCATCGGATAATCGAGCTCCTCAGCCAGAATCATGGCGAGACTGGTGCTAATCCCCTGTCCCATCTCGGTTCCAGGCAAAAAGAAATACGCGCGCCCCTTTTTGGTCAGGCGAATATAGGCGTTGACATCGTAACGCTTCTGCAACTCCTTGGGGCTGAGCAACCTCTTGCCATCCGAAACATCCGATTCCGCGGAGCACGATACGATCAACAGACCGCCAAACGCGGCGCCGGCTTTAAGAACGGAACGGCGGGTCGTTGAATCTGAAAACGCCATTATTCGCCTCCCAGCTTGCGGGCCGCGCTCCGGATTGCCGCGCGTATACGTACATAAGTCGCGCAACGGCAAAGATTGCCCGCCATCGCCGCGTCGATCACCTGGTCGTCGGGCGACGGCGTCGACGCGAGCAGCGAAGATGCGCTCATAAGTTGTCCGGATTGGCAGTATCCGCATTGTACGACATCTTCTTCGAGCCATGCTTCCTGCAGAGCGCGTCCTATCTCGCTGTTTTCGAGGTGCTCAACCGTTACAATACGCGCATCGCCCACCGATCCGACCGGAAGCTGGCACGACCGAACCGCCTGCCCATCGAAATGGACGGTACAAGCCCCGCAAAGACCCGCGCCGCAACCAAATCGCGTCCCAACCTTGCCCAAGCGGTCCCTCAGAACCCATAACAAGGGCATGTCAGGATTACAGTCGACAGTGACAGTTTCCCCGTCGATATTCAGATCCATCTTGCTCATCATGTCCCTTACCTTTCGAGCGCCCAGCGGCGCGTGGGCCCTTATTGCGCCAGCCGCAGCCAGCTATTGAGCGTGGCCAGTGTCCGTGTCTGGCTTTGGCTGCGTCAACAGACTGACGACGACCGTGCAGACAACACCCGCCGCAAGACCCGGAATCATTTCATACAAGCCGTAGAAATCATCTTTGAACTTTACGAGCCACAGAACCGTGGCGAAAAAACCGCCAATCATCCCGGTTAAAGCGCCTTGCCAGGTCGTTCCCCGCCACCAAAGCATGCAAAGCACCGGCGGCGCAAAGGCGGCGCCCAACCCAGCCCAGGCGAAAAGCACAAACTGAAAAATCAAGCCATCTTGACGCAATGCAATTAGCGCTCCACCGATACCTACAAAAGCAGTAACCCAGACACCAAGGCGGCCGAGCCGCTTTGTATCTACATCCGGACGGAACATCTGATGATAAACGTCGCCGACAATAGCGGAAGACGCCAAATTCATCAGTGAGCTTACGGTAGACATAATCGCAGAGAGGACGGCAGCGACCAAGAGACCCGTCACGAATGGCGGAAACAAGCTGTCGCTCAGAAGCGGCATAATTGTTTCGGCGTCATCCAATCCAGGCGTCAAGGCCCTGCCCACAAGCCCCGTCGATACTGCACCGAAGCCCAGCGCAAAGATGACAATCACCGATATACGGCTTGCGCGCACAACTTCCTTCTCATCGTTAATTGCAATGTAGCGTATGAGAAGTTGCGGCACCCCGAGAAATGGAAGCCCAACCGCCAAAGAACTGGCTACAGCGACAATAGCGGCGCTCATGCCTAGCGATGCCGGAAAAAGCTGTAATAGCCCTTCGTTTGCATCCCTTAGAGACGAAACTACGGCGCTTACGCCGCCAGCCTCTGCCAGCCCCATGACCGGGACCGCGAACACTGCAAACAACATCAACAACGCTTGTGCGGTATCGGTATAAGCGACGCCGCGGAATCCGCCAAAACTTGTATAGACAATCGTAACGAACCCGCCGGCAAGAACGCCTACTGCATATGGCCATCCCAGAAAGCTCTCGAAGGCTTTCCCCGTCGCCAGCATCTGCGCCGCCACGTAGACAAGCACCATAACTAAGATAATGACAACCGAACAGAGTCGCAAAAGGCGCATAGGATCGCCTAGCTTCGCCGCCAGGACGTCAGGTACGGTCACGGCATCAGCAATAGCGCCTTCTTGGCTGAGTCTCTTTGCAACCAACCGCCAACTCATCCATATACCTAGCGTTTCTCCGACTACCACCCAATATGCGCTCGCGCCAGCAACATACGCCGTGCCGGAAAGGCCCAACAAAAGCCACGCACTTTCGCCCGTTGCATTCATTGAAAATGCGATAACCCAATAGGGCAAACGCTTTCCCGCTATGTAATATTCCTTCTTTGATGCGTCTCGGGGACGAGCGGCTATGCCGATAACCATCATTGCGCATAAATATGCGCATACGACGCCGATTACGATAAGACTATCGTTCATCAGTGTGATTCTTTGCGGGTAGCTGACGGAAATGCGAACTCAATGTTTTCTCTCACGCCACCAGTCGGCCAGCGCTGCGTGATCGTTTTCCGCCTTGTGTAGAAACGCACACTGTCAGGCCCATAAGCATACAGATCGCCGAATAGCGACTGTTTCCAGCCGCCGAAACTGTGTATCGCCACCGGCACCGGCAGCGGCACATTAACGCCCACCATGCCGACTTTGATATTATCCGTAAAGAAGCGCGCGGATTCCCCATCTCTTGTAAAAATGCAGGTTCCATTGCCGAACTCATGATCGTCTATGAGGGACATAGCTTCCTGTTGATTATTTGCTCGAACCACGCACAGGACAGGCCCGAAAATCTCCTCATTATAAATGCGCATATTCTTAGACACGTTGTCGAACAAGCACGCGCCTAGAAAATTTCCGCTTTCATGCCCCGGTACCGTGAAACCTCGTCCGTCAACGACGAGATCAGCGCCTTCCTCAACGCCAAGGTCTACATAGCCGCGAACCTTTTCAAAATGCTCTCGCGTCACGAGCGGACCCATGGCGTTGGTGATATCCGAACCCGGTCCAACCTTCATCTCAGCAATTTTTGCTTTCAGTTTTGCGACGACCGCGTCGGCGATGTCATCGCCGACGCAAATGGCGACCGAAATCGCCATACAACGTTCACCGCAGGATCCGTATGCCGCGCCCATCAGTGCATTGACGGCGTTGTCGATATCCGCGTCCGGCATTATGATTGCATGGTTCTTCGCACCGCCAAGGGCCTGAATCCGCTTGCCGTTTTTTGTACCAACCTCATAGATGTATCGCGCGATCGGCGTGGAGCCAACGAAACTCACCGCCTGAACGTCATGATTGCCTAAAAGCGCGTCAACGGCGGCCTTGTCGCCGTTGACGACGTTGAAAACGCCATCCGGCAGGCCCGCTTCTTTCAATAAGGAAGCAAGCTTCATTGATGCGCTGGGATCTTTTTCAGACGGTTTCAGTACAAAAGTGTTGCCGCAGATTAACGCCATAGGAAACATCCACATCGGAACCATCGCGGGAAAGTTAAAAGGCGTAATTCCTGCGACAACGCCTAACGGATGAAACTCTGACCAGCTGTCGATCCTAGGACCTACATCTTTTGCGTGCTCACCCTTCAAAAGTTCAGGCGCGCCGCAAGCATATTCCACCACCTCAATTCCGCGCGCGACTTCTCCCTTGGCGTCGTCCAACACCTTTCCGTGCTCAGATGTAATGAGCGCTGCGATCTCGTCTATGTCACGCTCCAGCAACTCGCGATAGCGGAACATAATCCGTGCGCGCTTCGCTGGTGCGGTGGCGCGCCACGCCGGGAACGCTTCTGCTGCAGCCTTAACCGCCGCATCAACGACCGCCTCGCTTGCCAGCGCTACTGATCTCGTAATTTCTCCAGTGGCGGGGTTCGTAACACTCGCACGTCTCTCGCTTGCGTCCAAAAACGCGCCGTTAATAAAATGTCCGACACTCGTTCCATTCACTACAGGTCACCTCATATCATTGTATCAATCGATACGGTCC
>JAUIEG010000474.1 GCA_030428745.1 Alphaproteobacteria bacterium | reverse complement strand
TAGCCCGCGAAGAGCATTTGAGGGTCCTATGACGGCCATGCTGACGCCCGGCGCGGCGAGTCTTGATGCGCTTGAGGAACTCTATCGGAATGGCGCGGCGTTCACGCTCGACCGGGCGTCACGCGCCGGTATTGATTGGTCTGCGGATGAAATCGCCAGGGCGGCCGCGGGCGAGGCGCCGGTCTATGGCGTCAACACCGGCTTCGGCAAGCTCGCCTCGGTGCGCATCGATCATGACGAACTGGCGCAACTTCAGCGTAATCTTATTCTCTCGCACAGCGCCGGAACCGGCGCGCCGTTATCCGCCGAGGTGACGCGCCTCGTGATGGCGCTGAAACTCCTGTCCCTTGGCCGCGGCGCCTCTGGCGTTCGCTGGACCGTGATCGAACAGATCGAAAAATTCATCGCCGCGGACATTCTTCCGGTTATTCCAGGCCAGGGCTCCGTCGGCGCCTCGGGCGATCTGGCGCCGCTCGCCCATATGACGGCGGCGCTGATCGGGGAGGGCGACGTCGTCCATCGCGGCGAGATCAAATCCGCTAAGGCGGCGATGCAGGCCGAAAATATCGAGCCGCTCGTCCTGTCGGCGAAAGAAGGCCTCGCTATGATCAACGGCACGCAAGTGTCGACGGCGCTCGCCTTGTCAGCGTTGTTCGATGCGTGGCGGCTGGCGATCGCGTCGATCGCTACAAGCGCGCTTTCCATTGAGGCGGCGATGGGCACGGCGGCGCCGTTTCACGCCGAGATTCATTCCCTTCGCGGTCATCGCGGCCAGATCGAAACCGCGCAGCGCTTGCGTGAATTGCTCGACGGCTCGCAAATCATCACCAGCCATATGGATGGCGATGAACGCGTCCAGGACCCTTATTGCCTGCGTTGTCAGCCGCAAGTAGCGGGCGCCTGTCTCGATCTTCTGCGGCAGGCGGCCGTGACGCTTCAGACGGAAGCGAACGCCGTCACGGATAATCCGCTGGTGCTTGGCGATGGCGAGATCGTTTCCGGCGGCAACTTTCATGCGGAGCCGGTCGCTTTTGCGGCGGACCAGATTGCCATTGCATTATCGGAACTGGGGTCGATTTCTCAGCGCCGCATCGCCTTGCTTGTCGATCCCGCGCTGAGTTACGGCCTGCCGGCGTTTTTGACGCCCAAGCCCGGGTTGAATTCCGGATTGATGATTGCCGAAGTGACCTCGGCGGCGCTGATGAGCGAGAACAAGGCGCTCTCCAATCCGCGCTCGGTCGACTCAACGCCGACCTCCGCCAACCAGGAAGACCATGTCTCCATGGCGTGTCACGGCGCGCGGCGGTTGCATGACATGAACGAAAATCTGGCAGGAATCGTTGCCGTTGAAGCCATGGCCGGCGCGCAAGGCGTTGAAATGCGCGCGCCGCTTGAAACAAGTCCGGCGCTCAAAACCGTGATCGCCGCCATTCGCGAACGATGCGCGCCCATGGGTGATGACAGGATTTTGTCCAGCGACATTGAGGCGCTGAAAAAATTCGTGCGCGACCCGGCGATGTCCGAGCATGCGGGTGTCACGCCAATTGCGTTGAGCGCAGTATGAGTCCAGTGACGGTCATAAGCGGCAAGGGGCCGGTCATTCTTGGCCAGCCTCACAGCGGGGTTTTTGTTCCGGACGAAATCATGACGCGGCTGAATGCGCGCGGCCGGTCGCTCGCCGATACGGACTGGCATGTGGACCGGCTCTATGATGGCCTTTTGCCCGACGCGACAATCGTGCGCGCCAATTTCCATCGCTATGTCGTCGACGCCAATCGCGATCCGTCGGGCGCGAGCCTTTATCCCGGCCAGAACACCACCGGCCTTGCGCCGCTGACCGATTTTAACGGCGAACCGATCTGGGATGAGCCGCCAACTGAAGATGAAGTCGAGCGCCGCCGCATGGACTATCATGCGGTCTATCACTTAACGCTTGCATCCGAGATTGACCGGGTGCGTGACGCCCACGGAGTTGCGGTGCTTTATGATTGCCACTCCATCCGCTCAAAGATTCCGTTTCTGTTCGACGGAACACTGCCCGATATTAATATCGGCACGAATAACAGCGCGACATGTGCGAAGGCGATTGAAGAAGCCGTGGCTGACGCCTGTGTCGCGTCTGATTTTTCCTATGTGGTGAACGGTCGTTTTCGCGGCGGCTGGACCACGCGCCATTATGGCAATCCTGACCATGGCGTGCATGCAATCCAGATGGAACTTGCGCAGAGCGCTTATCTTGAAACAGAAAGCGCGCCTTTCGCCTATAGCCAAGCGAAAGCAGAAAAACTGCGTGCAACATTGAAAGAAATTCTGGAGCGTATCGAAAAACTTGCGCTCGATGGACATTTAAACGGAGCCGATGATGACTGACCGATTTGCAAATAAGCGTGATGTGAAAGCCCCGACGGGAACGGAGTTGAACTGCCTTTCCTGGACGACGGAGGCGCCGTTCCGCATGTTGCACAACAATCTCGACCGCACCGTCGCGGAGAACCCTGACGAACTCGTGGTTTATGGCGGCATCGGCCGCGCCGCGCGGAGCTGGGCGGATTTCGACGCCATCGCCGAGACGCTCAAAACCCTGCGCGAAGACCAGACCTTGCTGGTGCAATCGGGCAAGCCGGTTGGTGTTTTTGAAACTCACAAGGACGCGCCGCGCGTTTTGATCGCGAACTCCAATCTTGTGCCGCACTGGGCGAATTGGGATCATTTCAACGAGCTCGATAAAAAAGGCCTGATGATGTACGGCCAGATGACGGCGGGCTCATGGATCTATATCGGCACGCAAGGGATCGTTCAGGGCACTTACGAAACCTTCGTCGAGGCGGGCCGCCGTCATTATAATGGCGACCTCAAAGGCAAATGGATTCTGACCGGCGGGCTTGGCGGCATGGGCGGCGCCCAGCCGCTCGCGGCAGTGATGGCCGGCGCTTGTTGTCTCGCCGTTGAATGCAATCCGGACTCCATCGATTTCCGACTGCGCACACGCTATGTCGACGAGAAAGCCGAGACCCTCGATGAAGCGCTGGAGATGATTGAGCGCTGGACCAAGGCAGGGGAGGCGAAGTCTGTCGGCTTACTTGGCAATGCGGGCGATATTTTCCCTGAGATC
>JAUIEG010000473.1 GCA_030428745.1 Alphaproteobacteria bacterium | reverse complement strand
TCCCCCGGATTCTTCGAAAGCCGCTGAGGCGGCCCGCCATCGGCGGGCGCCTTCCATAGATGGCCGCGAGCGCCGTCGTCCCAGGTGACGAAGGCGAGCCATCGTCCGTCGGGACTCCAAGCCGGGGCGAATTCCAGCGGATCGAAATTCGCCGGCGTCAGCCGGCGCGGACGCCCATTCGCGAGGTCCTGAACGTAGATACGGCCCACAGCCTGAAAAGCCAGCCGCTTGCCGTCGGCAGTCGACGTCGGCCATCCGAAAAAGTTTACGTCAACATAATCATCTTCGATCCGGAATTCGTTTCGCGCCATTTCAGAGATGGTCCGATGAACGCGCGCGGAAAATGGAATCGTCGCAACGTTCCCTGTCGTTGCATTGACGCGCCGGAGCCTGCCGCCTTGCATGATCAGGATTGATTTGCCGTCCGCCGCCCAATGATACCGCGGCAGAATCCCCAATGTCTTGTTGCCTGTCCAGACCATCGGTTCAATCGGATCCATGAGCATCCGTTCCGCACCGGTCTTCATGTCGCGCAGCCACAGCGCGGTCCGCGGCCCGTATTTGTGACCTTTGTACGAAAGCAAGCCATCGGGGATTTGACGCGCAAACGCCAGCCAGCGGCCGTCGGGCGAAATCTCCGGCGCCACGCCGCCGCCGCTTGAAAGGCCGCCCCCCTCCCCAGTCGTTGGGTCGAGAATCTCTCCCGTCTCAAAATCATACGATCTAATCTGATATGCGCCGGACAGCGGCTGGCGATCACGAGCGCCCGTGCTCACCTGATAGTAAAGGCGCTTGCCGTCGCCCGATATGCTGGGCCAAACCGGATCTGAGCCACTTGCGCCGCTGCGTCCCTTAACGAGTTGAACCTCCTGCCCGCCGTCCCGGTGATACATCCAGAGACCGTCGGAAGTCTCCCTCCCGTCTACGTTGGTGCTTTGTCGCACGACAATATGTTGACCGTCGGGCGTCCATGCGGGCTCAAAGGTTATGATGTTCAGATCCGAAACGACGGGGCGCGGCTTGGAGCCGTCCGCATTCATCACCCACAAATTATATTGGCCGCGCCGATCGGTGATAAAAGCGATCAAGCGCCCGTCAGGCGATATTCGCGGCTGAAAGTTGAGCGCGACACCGCTGCCCTGCGTGAGCGGGGTCGCTTTGCCTCCCGAGGCAGGCATTCGATAAATGTGACCGAGAAGATCAAAGGCGATCCACTTTCCATCGCGAGAGATATCGCCTGACATCCAGGTGCCTTCGGTCGCCACGAAATCGATGTCTCGGGTCTTGCCGCGGGCCAACGTGACATCCCATGTTTCGGCAGTCTCTGTCGCCTGAGCCGGTCGTAGGTCGTCGGGTTCTTGCGCGAAAGCCGCCAAGATCAGCGGGAGCGAGACCGTTACGCCAATGACCGACACTACGCGCATCAGCGCGCGCAAGCGATGAGGCTGTTTAATATTAGCAGATGACGTGTAACACTTCATATGGAACATCCTCAGTTGCGCGACGGAGGAGCCGCACGTCGCCCAAACTCCGTCTGAACCAGCGGCACCCAAATATCCGGATCGAATCGAACATCGGCGGGCTCCGCATCGACAGGAATCTTCAGGGTCGTTGTTGCGCCGTCCAGAATGACTGTCGATTTGTTTCTCGATCGGGTTTGATCTTCCGAGTTCGTTTCAATGACGATCTCCGCGGGGATCCGATAAAACCCTTGGGTCTGTGACTGGACGAAGCTGACCACAACGGACTCTTTCACGGGATCGTACCACCACTCGCCTTTCACCTGCGGTAGGCCTCCGCGACGCACCCACTGATCGAAGAACCACGAAAGATCCGACAGGTCAGGCGTGCAGTCACCTGACTTTCTGCACACCTCCTCGGCCGCGCGGCGAAAATCATCAGTTGTAGCATGACCGCCCTTATGGCGCTCATAGTACAAATGCAGCGCCGCCCAAAACTTATCATCGCCCATAACTCCACGAAGCGTGTGCAGCACCATCGCCCCGCCGGAATAAATTTGGGGCGCATTATAGAGCACCCGACCGTCCGATATATTTTTGTGGACAATCGTATTATTCGGATTGGCCAGCGCATACTTCACGGCGCCGTCTCTTGTTCGGCGCAAGTCGGCGAGGAATGCGTCACGCCCCTTTAAGTGCTCCGTATGCAGCAGCGCGAGATAAGTGGCGAACCCTTCGCTTAACCATACGTCATCCCAGTCGGCTTCTGTGACCGTATTTCCAAACCACTGATGAGCGATTTCATGGTCGAGGGCCCCAAAGTCGCCTCCAAAATAGAAGATCGAGTTGGCGAACTCCATCGCTCCCCGGCCGCCTACCGCCTCGACATTCGCCAGCTTTTGGTATGCATAGGGACCGATGCGGTCGCTGAAAAATTCGAGCGCCGATTTCGTTTTCGTGTAAACGGATTGCAAATCCACGCTTTTGTTGTCAGCAGACAGCCACGCCGAGAGTTCTACCCCCCGAACTGCGCCAAGATAATGAACAGCCATTGGAGCAGCGCCCAATGAGAATTGCCACGTCGGAATGGCGGCGTCTTCTCGCCATAGCGTCTTACGCCGATTGCCCGGCAGATCGACCTGGCTTTCGAGCAGCCCGTTCGAGATGACTTGATAGTGGCTTGGCGCAATAATGCTAAAGGTCTTTGGCGTCTTGAGAGAAATATGATCGATTGTCGCGAGCCAGTTTCGCGCCCTGTTAGACCAATTATCCGAGAAAAACACATTATCGCCAGACTCTTCGCTCGTGATCAGCAATCCCGAGCCCGGGACCCCATGATAGGCGATTGACAGCGTCGTACGGGAGTCGGCGCGCGAAGCGCGAGGAAAGTATATGCGTAAGCGGTTGTCACGATGTTCGTATTTGAGCGGCTCATCGCCGGACAGAACGGAAGTGACCACCATTCCCTTGGCGACATTCGAAACAGGAGAATCGGCTGGAATTCCTCCGCGCTGCTGGCAAGGATCGAAAGCGTCGGGCGTTATTGGGCCAGACCTCAGACTGCATAAATCAAGATCAATCTTGCGAACGCCGTCAGCGGAGAACGAGAGGTTGATCGTCTCATTGACTGAGATTTCCTCAGAATCGGCCAGAAGCGATATC
>JAUIEG010000472.1 GCA_030428745.1 Alphaproteobacteria bacterium | reverse complement strand
CGGGTTTTGCGCGCGCACGCTGTCGGGCGTCCCCAAGATCGGGCGGCCCAACGGATGCGCGCCCCAGGCCGCCTCTGTCAAACGTTCGAACACAACATCGTCGGGCGTGTCAGCCGCTTCGCCGATTTCCTGCACGACAACCTCGTGCTCTTTCGTCAACTCGGCTTCATCAAATAACGGATTGGCGAGGATGTCGGACAGAAGCTCAGCGCCAAGTTCCAGATCATCTTCCATGATGCGCGCGTAGTAGCCCGTGCGTTGATGGCTGGTGGCTGCGTTCAGATAGCCGCCGACGCCTTCTATCTCTTCGGCGATGGCGAGCGCCGAGCGCGTCTTCGTTCCCTTAAACGCCATGTGCTCAAGAAGATGCGCAATACCGTGCTCTTTAGGGGTTTCATCGACCGAGCCCGCTTTGACCCAGACGCCAAGCGCAACGGTTTTTAGTCCCGGCATAGGATCGGCGATGACGCGCACGCCATTCGCTAAAGTGTGAATGCTTGACATCAATTCGCAAACGCTTTGGCGACAAGCGACTTCACCGCTTCCGGATCGGCCGGCGCGCGCTCCATCTTTTCCGGCCGGTCAAAAAGATCGGCGTAGAAATCGGGCAGCGCCGGCGTTTCACCCGTCGCCTTTTCCACTGCTTCGGGGAACTTCGCAGGGTGCGCTGTTGAGAGCGTCACGATCTTGCCTGTCAGCCTGCCCGTCTCGCGAAGCCTGATCGCGGCGGCGCGGCCCACCGCCGTATGCGGGTCAATCAAGGCGCCCGTCTCTTTATAGTGACGGGCGATCTCAGCAAGAGTTTCCTCCATGGAGACCGCGTCGGAGATAAAATCCTTTCGGATCGCCTCCAGCGTTTGATCGTCGATCTTCATGCCTTTGTTTGTCGCGAAAGCTTCCATCGCATTGCGCAAGACCTCCGCATCGCGGTTCTTCGCTTCAAATAAAAGCCGCTCGAAATTGCTCGCCACCTGAATGTCCATCGAAGGCGACGCCGTCGGCTTCACCGAGGCGGGTGTGTAATCTCCATGAGCGATTGCGCGATGCAGGATGTCGTTTGCGTTGGCCGCGACGCCAAGCCTGGCGATGGGCAGCCCCATGCGCTTGGCCGCATACCCCGCGAAGACATCGCCGAAATTACCCGTAGGCACGACGAAGTTCACGGCCTCGTCGCCATCGGCGAGTTGGGCCCAGGCCGTGAAGTAGTAAACCGTCTGCGCGGCCAACCGCGCCCAGTTGATGGAATTGACGCCCGACAACCGCACATCGCGCACGAAACCGTCGTCAGCGAAAAGGGTTTTTACAATCGCCTGGCAATCGTCGAAGGAGCCTTTCACGGCGATGTTCATGACATTGGGCGCCGTCACCGATGTCATCATCCGTTGTTGCACGGCGGAGACGCGCCCTTCCGGATGCAGCACAACGACATTGACGCGCGAACAGGATTTCAACGCCTCAATCGCCGCCGAGCCAGTGTCGCCAGAGGTGGCCGCGATAATCGTCAGGCGCCGGTCGCTTCGTTCCAGCGCCGCATCGAAAAGCCGCCCGAGGATTTGCATGGCGAAATCCTTGAAGGCGAGCGTCGGCCCGTGAAAGAGCTCAAGCATCCAGTCTTCAGGGCCGAGCTTCACCAAAGGCGCAACGCGCTCATCCGTAAACGTTCCATAGGCGTCCGCCGCCATGGCCGAGAGTTCTTCTTTCGTGAAACTCTCTGCGGCGAAGAGCGACAGGATTTCCGCCGCCGCTTCAGCATAGGGCAAACGCCCGATCCGGCGGGCGTCGTCCACGGAAAGCTGCGGCCAGGTCTCGGGCATATAGAGCCCGCCATCGGGCGCGAGCCCGGCGAGCAGCGCGCTCTCAAAATCAACGGCGGGGCAAGCCCCTCTGGTGGAGATGTACTTCATGGCGGGTCTTCTAGAGGGCATTCCGAAAGGTGGAAACCGGTTTTCAGATAAAATGTGCGGAAAACAAAAGGCTTATTGCGACGCCCGCGGCAATTCGCAGTAGAGGAATTTTTTCTCGTAGAGCGCGCCAATGAGAAGTTTGTTCTTCACGCGCGCGGCGACCGTGACAGCGGATTGTTCACCGCCATCATTGCGATAGACCGTATGGGCCGCGCCGTCAGGGGTGACCCGCAGGACTTCCGACGGCGCAGTTGCGTTGGCGTCGCGCGCCAGCCGCGGCACCGCAAGCGGCTTCGGCAGCGCCCCCACCCAGATGGCGCCCGCAGCGTCAATATTGATATTATCCGGCGAGGCGCCGAGCGGAATGGTCTTGGCGGGCGTCAAAACGCCGGTCTCGGGGTTGCGGTCAAAGACTTTCAGCGCGTTCGCCGCCGTCTCGGCTGCGTAAAGCGTCAATCCGTCTGCGGACAAGGCGAGCCCGTTGGCGAACCGCAAGCCCTCCGCCGCCATGCGCCAGACATCGCCATCCACATAGAAGATCTCCCCCGACCCAATGTTCATGAGGAAATGCAGGTCGGCGACCGGCGCATTACGGCCCGGCCGCACATCGTTGGTCACATAAAACTGCCGCGGCCCCACCGCGACAACATTATTGGGGCTGGTAAGGCGCCGCTCTTTGAATGTCTCCAGATGCTCAAGGTCGCCATTTGCAGCCACCTCAAAGAGCTCCACCGCCCTCGCCGCCTCGTTCACCACAAACAGGCGTCGGGTTTCGCCCTCCTCGTAATAGCTAAGCCCGTAGGGTCGGAAAGCTTCGGGGACGCCGCCGGTGCGGTCGCGCCACCCCGCCGCGGAGAGCGGATCGTCGACATCGAAGACATGGATCGCACCCCTGACGGTTTTCTCGGCGCCGTCACCGCGCCGGTCGAGAGAGGAAATGAAGGCCCGGGCCCCCGCCTCGTCCACCTCGATATCTTCAGGCCCGGCGATGCCCGTCACCGGCTCACAGCGGGCGAGCGCCACCGGCTCGAGCGGGGCGAACTGGTTGAACTCACGCAGGCGAAGGCCCGCCGCTGCGCCAAACACCAGGAGAACGGCAAGCAAAATCAACCAGTAACGCATCAAAACAGGGCCAATTGAGAGAACAGGTACGAGGAACTTCAGGGGGACTTCAGGGCCATAAGACCTTACAAGACCATAACATTGCACCTGCGAAGAGGCCAG
>JAUIEG010000471.1 GCA_030428745.1 Alphaproteobacteria bacterium | reverse complement strand
CGCGACGCCTACCAGACGGCGGCCCGGCGCAATCAGTTTTCTTTCGGCGGCGCGACCCCCTACGCTTCGGCGAGCCCCTATCTGGTGACGCAATTGTCGGGCCCGCATCTTTACCTGCCGCGGCTGATGCTGACCCAGCACCGCTTGGAAACGCTGCAAGATGCGGAAAATTATATTACGCGCCTGTCGGAATTCAGCCGCGTATTTGACGAAACAATTGAAACCGTGACGGGCGACGGGGCGCAGCTCGTTACGCCCCCGGTCTTCGCGATTGACGGCGCCATGAATTCCATCGCCGGCTTCACCGCGTCGGCGCCGGCGGACAATCCGCTAGTCAAGACCTTCGGGGTAAAGCTTCAAGCCATTGACGGCCTTTCCGATGACGAGCGTGCAGCGCTGACGGCGCGCGCTGTGGAAATGGTCGAGGCGAATGTTTATCCCGCCTATGCGCGTCTTGCCGCGGCGCTGGAGAATCTCAAATTCCAGGCAGCGTCCGACGCTGGCATCTGGCGGCTCGGCGATGAAGGCGCGGCGTTTTACGCGCTGGCGCTTTCTGCATACGGCGCGGGCGGGATGACCGCCGATGAAGTGCACCAGCTGGGGCTTTCGGAAGTCGAGCGCATCTCTGGCGAAATGGATGCGATTTTGAAGGCGCAAGGGCTGACGCAGGGCTCGGTCGCCGAACGCTTCGCAGCCATTGGCGCGCGTGAAGGCATGCGTTACCCGAACACCGACGAGGCGAAAGAAACGCTGCTTACCGACCTCAATGGGCAGGTTGATGAAATCATGGCCCGCGCGGGCGACTGGTTTGGAACGCTGCCCGAACAACAGGTCGAGGTGCGCCGCATTCCCGTCTATGAACAGGATTCTTCACCGGGCGGATATTATTCCGCCGCGCCGCTCGATGGATCGCGCCCGGGCATTTTCTGGATCAATCTCAAGAACACCGCGGACTGGCCGAAGCACACGCTCAAAACCCTGACCTATCACGAAGCGGTCCCCGGCCATCATTTCCAGCGCTCGCTTGAACGTTCCGCCGGCCTGCCGCTCATTCGCACGATGCTCGGCTATTCGGAGTTTTCCGAAGGCTGGGCGCTTTATGCTGAGCAGGTCGCAGCGGAAATGGGGATGTATGCGGACGATCCGCTTGGCGATCTTGCGCGGCTGCAGTCGGAGCTTTTCCGCGCAACGCGGCTGGTCGTTGATACAGGGCTTCATCACAAGCAATGGAGCCGCGAACAGGCGATCGACTATATGCAAGGGGTCACTGGCGACACCGTCGATCAGGTGACGCGCGAGGTTGAGCGCTATTCCGTCTGGCCGGGACAGGCCTGCGCCTATAAACTCGGCATGCTGAAGATCAATGAGCTTCGTAATGAGGCGGAAGAGGCGCTGGGCCCGGATTTCGATATTCGCGAGTTCCATGACGAAGTGCTTCTCACCGGCGCCATGCCGCTCCCGGTTCTCGACCGCAAGATCACCGCGTGGATCAAGGAAAAACAGGGCGCTTAAGCGCGCCTCAAACATCAAAACCAGACAGGAGCCGACATGATCATCCGGACCGTCGCCGTCGCCTTTTTGCTATCCTTCAGCGCCGCTTGCGCGGCCGCTCAGGAAGAAGACAAAAAAGAAGACGCCGCCGCGGCGAAAGACGGCGACCAGCCGCGCCGCTATGAAACGAAAGCCCGGGTGACGGCGGGCGGCGCCAATGTCGCTTACAAGGTTATCGCCGGAGAAACTTTCATTGAGAACGACAAGGGCGAACAAGTCGCGTCGATCTTCTCTACGTCTTACATCGCTGACGGCTTCGCCGATCCACGCGAGCGGCCGGTGGCGTTCATCTTTAATGGCGGGCCGGGCTCAGCGTCTCTTTGGCTTCATATGGGCGTTTTCGGACCGAAGCGTGTGCGTCTTCCTGAGGGGCCGGATGATGACGGCGCCGCGCCTTTCGATCTCATCGCCAATCCCGAATCGATCATCGACGTCGCAGACATGGTGTTCATCGATCCGGTCGGCACGGGCTGGTCGAAGACTATTGGTGAAGGCAGGACGGACGATTATTGGGGCGTCAAACAGGACGCAGCCTCGGTGCGCGAATTCATCCGCCGCTGGCTTGTGGAGCACAAGCGCTGGAATTCACCGAAATATCTGATTGGCGAAAGCTACGGCACGACGCGGTCTGCGGCGCTTTTAGAAGCGCTTGAAAGCGGCTGGACCGACATTGCGGTCAACGGCGTTGTCCTTATTTCCACCGTCTTGAATTTCGGTCTCGACGCTACGGACGCCGGTAATGACGTTGGTTATATCGGCCTGATGCCGGGTTACGCCGCGACCGCTTGGTATCACGACAAGGTCGACAAAGCGGCGTGGGGCGGGGACATGCAGCGCTTTCTTGATGAAGCGCGCGCTTTCGCCACCGACGACTATATGCCAGCGCTGCTCAAAGGGCAGTTAGCGTCGGATGCAGAGCGTGATGAGGTTGCAGCGAGGCTTGCGGCCTTCACCGGCCTTTCTGAAAGCTATGTGACGCGGTCGAATATGCGCATCCCTTTGCGCCGGTTCATGCGCGAATTGTTGCGCGATGAAGGGCTCGCCGTTGGGCGGCTCGACTCGCGGTTTACCGGCGTTGAAGCCGACGGCGTTGGTGAAAACCCGGAATATGATCCATCCGCGTATGGCATCGACGCCGCTTATACGGCTGGCATGCTCGATTATTTTGGCCGCGATCTTGGGGTTGATATCGCCGAACCCTACACGACCCTTGGCGGCGTGCGCGGCTGGAACTGGGACGCCGAGGATGGCGGCGGTCAGAACGCCTATGTGAATGTGGCGCCCTGGGTGGAGCGGGCGATGCGTCAGAACCGGGACCTGCGGGTCCTGTCCGCAAACGGGTATTACGACCTTGCGACGCCGTTTTTCGGCACGGAAATGACCCTTGCCCAACCGGGATTTGACCGTTCGCGGCTGACCATCACCTATTATGAAGCCGGTCACATGATGTATATCCACCAGCCGTCGCTGGAGGCGCTGGCGAAAGATGTGCGCAGTTTTATCAGGAACGAACAGTGAGCCCTTTGTTGAAATCCGCCTGTGGGGCGGCGTTGATGTTTGCGGCGGCGTGTCAGCCGGGATCGGATGCGT
>JAUIEG010000470.1 GCA_030428745.1 Alphaproteobacteria bacterium | reverse complement strand
AATTTTGTGATTACCGGAACAGGCGGTCTGGTTGAAGTGCAGGCGACGGCGGAAGGCGATCCGTTTACGGACGACCAGTTCGCCGCCTTGCTCGCGCTTGCGAAAGCCGGCTGCACGGAGCTTTCGGTGAAGCAGGCGGAGATCGCCGACTAAATCCGATGCACAATCGCCGGTTTACGCGCCTGACAAACGCCTTTTCCAAGAAGTTCGAAAACCACGTCCACATGGTCAGCCTCTACACGGTGTTCTATAATTTCGTTCGCATCCATAAGACGCTGAAAGTGACCCCGGCCATGGCCGCTGGCGTCACTGACGAGCTTCTGGAAATGGAAGATATTGTGAAGCTGATCGACAAAGCCGCCCCAAAACCGGGACGGCCCAAGACCTATAAGAAGAAGGAGAATAACAGTGCCTAATTGGTTAGCCTTGGCGTTGGGCATATTCTTCGGCGCGATGTTCGTTTGGAACTTGCTTACAGGAGACCTGCTGGGGCAGCCAAAATTCTACCCCTCTGACCGAAAAAACTATCCCCAACGTTATTGGCGCGCCCAAATCGTTTTTGGTGTTTGTGTATTGGTCCTTTTGTATTTTGGACTATTTTCAAACTGAGACACTACCCTAAATCCGGCGCAGTTGCGCCGTTAATCGAAGCTGATAGACTCAGATCTGTCCCGTTCCCTTTTCCGAAAGAGCCGATGCAAGACCCGCAACCGGTAGAGGATGCCGCGCCGCAGCCTGAAGACGCGGCGCCGGAGCCAGCGCAAGATGCGCCCGCCCCAGATGGGCCCGTTTCAGATGCGCCAGTCTCAGATGCACAGGACCCAGATACACAGGGCCCAGATGTACAGGGCGATGAATCGGTGCTCGAAGGCGGCGTCCAGACCATTCGCGAGCGGCTTGAAGGGTTTTGGGACGGCCTTCAGAACAATATGCTCACCGTGGGCGTCGCCGTTGAGGCGGCGATCCTCATTGCGGCGATCATGCCGGCGGCGTTTTTCGGACCGCGTCTCAGGAAACTGATTCAGACGCAGGTGGCGCCGCGTGCGCCCTATGGCATTTTACGGCGGGCCGCCAACGCCTTCGCCCATCTTGCAACGCCGATCGCGCTATACATCTTTCTGCAGATCGCCGTTGTCGGCCTTCAAGCCGCCGGAAGCTCAACGGGACTGATCTCAGCGGCGGTCAGTCTTCTTTCCGCATGGATTATCGTCCGCCTGGTGACCCTCGTCATCCGCTCGCCTTTCTGGTCGCGGGTCGCGTTTTACGTCATCTGGCCTATCGCCGCGCTCGACGCTTTCGGTGTGCTCGACGACGTCGTACGCCAGCTTGAAGCCTTTTCCATTCCCATCGGCGAAGATGAAAATGGTGTGGCGCAGGCCTTTTCCGCGCTCGATCTGTTGCGGACGCTTGCGGTCTTTGGCGTGCTTTTCTGGGGCGCGCGGTTCCTGAACCACCTCATTCAAGGCCGCATCAACGCCATTGACGAACTGACGGTGTCGTTCAAGGCGCTCCTGTCGAAAATTCTCGACGTGCTGTTGCCGGTCGTGGCGCTCGTCGCCGCTTTGCAGATTGTCGGCTTTCCCTTTGCAACGCTGGCGATCTTTGGCGGCGCTGTCGGCCTCGGCATCGGTCTCGGCATGCAGCGCACTGTGTCGAATTTCTTCGCCGGTTTCACCCTGATCGCCGATAAATCGATCAAGCCCGGCGACGTGATCGAAGTTGAAGATTCCTATGGCTGGGTGACGGCCATGAATGCGCGCTATGTGACCTTGAGAACCCGCGACGGCACGTCTCATCTGGTGCCGAACGACAAGTTCATCGAGGAGGGCGTCGTCAACTGGTCTCATGACGATCGCGTGGTGCGCCTGCATGCGCCGTTCGGGGTTTCCTATGACACGCGCGATGTTCGAGGGTTGGCCCGCGCCGCCGAAGAGCGCGCCTTGACCATCGACCGGGTTCTGAAAAATCCTTCGCCGCGCTGCAATCTGATGGAGTTCGGGGACAGCTCTATCAATTTCGATTTGCGGTTCTGGATCAACGATCCGGCCAACGGATCGGCCAATGTGCGCTCCGACGTGATGATGGCGATCTGGGACATGCTTCACGAAATGGGCGTTGAAGTGCCCTTCCCGCAGCGCGACATTCACATCAAATCTGCGCCCGATGGGGTGAAAGTCGTCTCCGAAACCATGGCCGAGGCCGCCTCAAACTCTCGTGAGGACTGATTCCGCCGCAGGCGAACGAAGTTGCGGTCGTCATGGTTGAAAGACTATATTGGCTGGCGGGGGCGAGATATTCGCCAGTTGGGCTGTCACGCCGGGAGATACGCCATGTTTCGAATGATCACTACGGGCGCGCTTGCGCTTCTCGTTGCCGCCTGCGCGACGGCGACGCCATACGGACCCGCCTCGCAAGGGGGCGGTTACGGCTTTTCCGACCAGCGCATTGAAGACAACCGCTTTCGCATCACCTTCCGCGGCAATTCGGTCACCGCGCGAGAGACTGTTGAGAATGCGCTTCTTTATCGCGCGGCGGAGCTGACCGTCGATCTCGGCTATGATTATTTCATCGCCGTCGAGAATGACACCGAAGCCAGCACGAGCTATCGCACGACGACGGAGCCGGCGTTCTATGGCCGCTACGGCTATGGCCATCCGTTCTACCGGCCCTATTACGGCTTTCCCTATTACGCCTATGGCTTCGGTTGGGGCGCGCCCTATGACAGCTATACGCGTGAAGTGACGCGCTATTCCGCCGTCGCTTTCATCGTCATGTATCGGGGCGAAAAGCCCGCCGACAATCCGAACGCGTTCAACGCCAGAGAAGTGATGAACAATCTCGGGCCCTATGTTCTCGGGCCTGCGAATTAAATTTCGGAAGACAGCGTTTAAACGGCGCGAAGAGCCGGCTTTTGTTCTTCCGCTGTTTGCGCTGCGGCGCCTTCATAGACCACCACGAAACCCCGCGGCGTATGGCGGACAATGACGCCGCGGCGCCGGCCGACATGTATGGACGACCCGATTGGCGGGCGGCGGCGGGCTTCCACGGAAACGCCGTTCACGGACGTATCCACAATGGTCACAAACAAGGACGCGCCGTCAGCAAGGCGGCAGGATGCGCGCGAGCCGTTGTCGCGATGGCGC
>JAUIEG010000469.1 GCA_030428745.1 Alphaproteobacteria bacterium | reverse complement strand
TAACGGCGCCGTCGATAACGCCACTGGCACAGCGGCGATCCTTTCCATCGCGGAAGCCTTCGCCAACTCAACGCCGAAGCCAAAACGCTCCATCATGGTCGTCGCAGTGACGGCGGAAGAGTCAGGTCTTCTCGGATCGGCCTATCTCGGCGAAGCGCCCATCGTGCCTTTCGCGCAGATTGTCGGCGGCATCAATATAGACGCCATTCTGCCCGTACCGCCGGCGAAAGATATGATCGTTGTCGGTTACGGCGCCTCAGAACTGGAGGATTTGCTCAAGGCCGCGGCTGACCCATATGACGTTTATCTGCGTCCGGATGCACAACCGGAAAACGGCTATTTCTATCGCTCCGACCACATTTCTCTCGCCAAGAAAGGCGTGCCCATGCTGTACGCCGACGCAGGCATCGATCTGGTGGATGGCGGCGAAGAGGCGGGAAAAGCGTTTGCTGATGACTACACAGAGAACCGCTACCACAAGCCGGCGGATAATTACTCGCCGGACTGGGACCTTACAGGCATGACGCAGTCGGTGAATATCCTGATGGAAGTCGGCGCGCAAATGGCTTACTCGGACAACTGGCCGAACTGGTATGAGGGCAATGAATTCCGCGCCCTGCGTGACGAACAGCGCGCGGCTGCGCAATAGAGACTATGAAGCTTTAGCGCCAAGCGCGCGGCAGCGCCCGAAAAGGACGCCTGCGCGCTTGTCGCTAAGCTCGCCAACGCCGCCGATGAGCGTCTCCCTGACCGGTTTGAATCCGGCCATGCCGAGAATATTGCGTTCAAATCCTTTGACGCCATGCCCGCCGAAAAACAGCTTATAAGCGGCGGCCGGCATGCCCATGGTGACAATCACACGGGCCGATTTGCCCTTCATCATTTGCCGCGGCCAGCCGCCGTCGCTGGCTTTCACGGCGAAGTCATTGCGGGAAAGCTGTTCGAAAAAGGCTTTGACCAGCGCCGGCATCGTTCCCATCCATAAAGGATAGATGACCACCACATGACTGGCGGCGCTGACGGCTTTCTGCGCTTTCAGGATGTCCGCTGACGGCGGTTTTTCAAAATCCGCCGGGTCGCGCAGGAAATTGATGTCCATCTCGGCGAGGCAAAGGGTTTTGACCTTGTGCCCTGCGCCTTTTGCGCCCGTTTTATAAGCTTCGGCGAGGGCGTGACAGAGATGGCTTTTGTTACGGTGCGGATGACCGTCGATAATGCAGATCGCCTCGCTCATCGCTTCCTCTAATGGAGGCGGCTGCGCGCGCCCATAGCCACAGCTTCAAGACTGGCGAGATCGGCAATTGTGAAAACACGCGCCGATTCCATCACGATGATCTGGCGCTTTTTCAGCTCCGTCAGCGTGCGGCAAACGGTTTCGATGGTGAGGCCGAGGTGATCGGCGATGTCCTGACGGCTCATGGCCAGGTGGAATTGGGCGAGATGCGCATCGTCTTCACCATCGGTATTGTCCGCAAGACGCAGCAGGAACGTTGCAACGCGCTGCATGGCGCTCATACGGCCGATCATCACCATGCGCTCACGGGCGCGATGAAGGCGTGTCATCAGCGTCTCAAGAAAGCTTGCCGACAGCGCCGGAGACGCGGCGACCGTTTTCATGAAGGCTTCACGCGGATAGCAACGCACGGTGCAACCGGTGATCGCTTCGGCGGTGTGGAGCTGGTCGTCGCTTTCGGAAAAGCCGAACATGTCGCCCGCCTTATAAAATTCCGCAACCTGACGTTTGCCGTCTTCGAGCGTGTTGTATTCCTTCATCACGCCGGAAACGATTTCGTAGCAATAGTCTGCGCTTTCGCCTTCCACATAGAGTGTTTCGCCGGCTTTGAGGTGTCTGATGCAGACGCTGGCGCCCATGCCGTCAACAAGCGCCGCCCTGAAGATCATGGGGGCATCGAGGCCGTTGCGTTCAAGCTTGTCCATCGCCGTTTCCTTTTCGCCGGTTGCGGGTATGACCTAACCTTGGAACGGCAGAGGGTTGAATCGGGGCGATTGCGTATTGTCGCGAGGGGGAAGACGAGGGGCTACGTAGAACTACGTAGACGTGGCTAGGGGCGCGACTGGGGGTGACTGAAGGATCAGGCGATGAGGCCGAGAGCCAGTCCCATGCGGACAAGTTCGGCGACGGACCCGGCTTCCATTTTTGTCATGACTTTCTGGCGGTGGACCTCAATCGTGCGGGGGCTGACGTCGAGGGTGCGGGCGATTTCCTTATTGGCGCCGCCCTTGACAATTTCGATCATGACTTCGCGCTCGCGTGGCGTGAGCGTTTCGAGACGGGCCGTGAGCGCTTCGGGCGCCGGGCCCGCCGCGCCGCCGGCCAGCGAACGGTCCAGGGCCCGGTCAAGCGCGGCGGTGACTTCGTCGACGGTGAAAGGTTTTTCCAGAAAGCTGGCGGCGCCGTTCTGCATCGCTCGAACAGCCATGGGAACGTCGCCATGGGCTGTCATCACCACGACGGGAAGCGTCACGCCGTCGGTGCGCAGCTTTTCCTGAAGCTCCAGGCCCTGAATGCCTGGCATGCGGACATCGACGAGAAGGACTGCGCCGCCAAGATCGAGACCTGAAATCGCGTCGAGAAAAGCATCGCCGGACGGGAAGGCCGTGACGGCATAGTCCGCGGCTTTCAAAAGCGCGCTGACGCCGCGTTGCACTGCGGGATCGTCGTCGACCAAAAAGACTTTTCCTTTTGAGGCCATGTCAGGCGTCTTCCTTCGCCCCATCCTTCGAAATCGGTAATCTCACCACAAAAACCGTACCCGCCGGGTGATTGTCCATGGCGAATATCTCGCCTTTATGGGCTTCGACAATGGATTTTGAAATGGAAAGACCGATTCCCATGCCATCTTCTTTAGTGGTGGCGAAAGGTTCGAACAGGCGCTTTTTCATTTCGTCCGTGATGCCCGATCCCGTGTCGGCGATGCGGATCTCAACGAAATCCCCGGCGCTCGCCGTGGCGATTGTGAGCTGTTTGTTCCGCGTTTCCTGCATGGCGTCGACTGCGTTGCGAATGAGATTTACAATCACTTGCTGCAACTGGATGCGATCGACCATGGCCGAACCGGCATGATCGTCAAGGGCGCTCGCAACCATGACGCCGTCCGTTTCGGCGCCGATCAGCGCAATCAGGCAACTCTCTTCAACG
>JAUIEG010000468.1 GCA_030428745.1 Alphaproteobacteria bacterium | reverse complement strand
ATTTTGAAATCCCGGTCTGTTCTGAAAGCGTAAAAGCCCCGAGCCGGGCCTGTAGTTTTCCGTCTTCGATATAGGGAATAAGCGTGACATCGACTGTGCCGGTTTCCTGCGCGACGCGTCCGGGCGTTCCTTTGCCGTTCCAGCCGCAGGTCCAGTATTCGATCTCCAGATAAATAGCGAAGCGGATGGCGTTGTCTGCAAAGCTGATGCGCGGAGGGCCCGAATTCCAGCGTTCACCGCAATCATTTCGGCGGTTCGCGATCCAGTTTTTGAGATCGGTTTCGGTCTCGACGACGAATTTGGTGACGTCAGTGACGAGAGCCAGGCGCCTCTTGCCGCCTGACGTCCTTTCATGAAACTCGATGTCGGCGATGACGGGCCGCCCGCCGAGGTTCACTTTGGTTGGCGCATCATAGATTTTTTCATAACCGGCAGGCGCTTGCGCCGAGGCCGGAGAAAAAAGCGCACAGAACATCAGGGCGGGTAAAAGAAAAATGCTTCGCATCGGCGAAGCCTAGCAGGACGGGCCGAAGCCCGTCCAGCAGAAGCGTGTAAGGCGCTTACGCCGCCTGTTGCAGCATGCCCCGATTGAGGAGCAACTCGGCGATCTGCACTGCGTTCAAGGCGGCGCCTTTGCGGAGATTGTCCGATACGCACCAGAAAACGAGGCCGTTTTCGACGGTGGGGTCGACGCGGATGCGGCTGACAAAGGTTGCGAATTCGCCGACGCATTCAACGGGCGTCACATAGCCGCCGTCCTCGCGCTTGTCGACGACAAGCAGGCCCGGCGCTTCGCGCAGGATTTCGCGGGCTTCGTCATCGGAGATCGGCTTTTCGAACTCCACATTCACCGCTTCGGAATGGCCGACAAACACCGGCACGCGCACGCAGGTCGCCGTGAGCTTGATTTTGGGATCGAGGATCTTTTTCGTTTCCGCGACCATTTTCCATTCCTCTTTAGTGAAGCCGTCTTCCATGAAGACGTCGATATGAGGAATGACGTTGAAGGCGATCTGTTTCGTAAACTTCTTCGGCTCGGGCGAGTCGTTGACGAAGATGCCCTTGGTCTGATTGAAGAGCTCGTCCATGGCTTCCTTGCCGCCGCCCGACGTCGACTGATAGGTCGAAACGACAACGCGCTTGATCGTCGCTGCATCATGCAAGGGTTTCAGCGCGACGACGAGTTGCGCTGTCGAACAGTTCGGGTTTGCGATGATGTTTTTCTTGCGCGCGCCTGCGACGGCGTCAGCGTTCACTTCCGGCACGATCAGCGGCACATCGGGGTCCATGCGGAAATGGGACGAATTGTCGATGACAATGGCGCCGGCTTTCGCGGCCTTCGGCGCCCATTCTTTTGCAACGGAGCCGCCGGCGGCCATCAGCACGATGTCGACTTTTGAAAAGTCGAATGTCTCAAGGTCGCGGCATTTCAACGTTCGGTCGCCGTAAGACACTTCGCGGCCAATCGACTGGCGCGAGGCGAGGGCGAAGACTTCCTTCGCCGGGAACAGGCGTTCTTCCATAATGGCCAGCATTTCCTGGCCGACATTGCCGGTGGCGCCGACAACTGCGACGTTGACTTCCATTTCAGGCACTCCAGTTAACGGGCCGCGACAAACGATGCTGAGCCGGTAATGTCAACCCAGCCAAAATCGTTCATTGGGGCGGGGCGCTTTTGCGCCAGAACGACCCGGATTTCCACAGAAAAAATGTGAACTAAGGATCAGTCAGGCTATAAGGTGTGTTTCCTCGCCCCAGACGCGCCGAAACAGGGCGGGCCGATAAGGGAGAGGTCATGCCGGAATTCGCCAGCGATCCTGTGGTGACAGATCTCATTCATCTGACGGTTGCGCTGGCCATCGGCTTTCTCATTGGTTTTGAGCGGGAGCACACGCACCGGGCCGAGGCGCGCGAGCGCAGTTTCGCCGGGGCGCGGACCTTCACCCTGACGGCGCTCGCCGGCGCGATTTCTGGGCTGGCGGATCCGGGCCTTTTTCTTCCGGTCGCGACATTGCTTGCCATCGCCGTTCTCACTGCCGTCGCTTATTGGGCGACGGCGCGCGATAAACCGGGCGCCGGCGGCACGACAGAAATCGCGCTGTTCCTGACTTTCATTCTCGGGCTTGCGGCTGTGCGCGAGCATGTGCTGGCCGCGGCGATCGGCGGCGTCGTGACCGCGATCGTTCTCTCCATCAAAGAAAGCGTGCAGCGCTGGGCGTCAGCGCTGAGCGAAGACGAGCTTTATGCGGCCCTGCGTTTTCTCGCTATCTCGGTCATCATTCTACCGGTTCTGCCTAACGAGCCGTTCGGTCCGTATGATGCGCTCAATCTGCGCGATATCTGGCTGATGGTCGTTTTCATCAGCGGCCTTTCGTTCCTTGGCTACTGGCTGATCAAGCTGGCGGGCTCGGGACGCGGCGTGTTGCTGACGGGGCTGGCGGGCGGGCTTGCCTCTTCCACGGCGACGACCTTGTCGCTCGCGCGTTTCGCCAGGAGCGGGGTTCAGGCGCGCGAGCTTGCCGCCGGGATTGTCGCCGCCAATGTCATGATGCTGATCCGGATCGGGCTTCTGGTCGCGGCGCTTGCGCGCGACGTTCTTCTGGTGCTGGCGCCGGGG
The DNA here is from genome assembly GCA_030428745.1 of Alphaproteobacteria bacterium. Classification (GTDB taxonomy): domain Bacteria; phylum Pseudomonadota; class Alphaproteobacteria; order Caulobacterales; family Parvularculaceae; genus Hyphococcus. The sequence goes on along the minus strand of JAUIEG010000468.1, from coordinate 548 downwards.
CTCGCGGCGGCGGGCGTCGTCGGGGCCGCCGCGATGTTCTGGCTGCGCCAGGGCGACAATCATGCCAGTGAGCAGGAAGACATGCTCAAACTTGGCAACCCCATGGAGATCAAACCAGCGCTGATCTTTGCCGGGCTTCTCGCCGTCATTTCTGTTGCGGCGAGTTTTGGCGCTGAACGCTTCGGCCAGTCGGGCCTGATGATCGTCGCGCTGATCTCAGGCCTTGCGGATGTGGACGCCATCACCCTGATTGCCGGACGGCAGGCGGGATCGGGGGCCATCAATATGACCGCGGCCGCTTATGCAATCATGATCGCAGCGGCGTCCAACATCGTTTTGAAAGCCGGGATGGCGTGGGTGATCGGCGGCAAAGGGCTGGGGCTGCGTGTGGCCGCCATTTTTCTGGGGATGATCGCCGCTGGCGCCGTGGCGCTGCTCGCGTTTTAGGCGGCGGGTGTGACGCCGAAGGGCACGATCTTGTTGTCCGCATCATGGCCGATATCGGCGCGGCCGAGATAGGGAACGCCGGCGCGCGCGCACCAATATTT
>JAUIEG010000467.1 GCA_030428745.1 Alphaproteobacteria bacterium | reverse complement strand
CCGAAGCCCTCACCGCTGAGGGCGACTTTTTCAACTTCAAATTTGAAAAGCCCCTTGTCGACGCGGCGGGCCGGGAAATCGGCATCCAGCAGCGCGAAGCGCGCGGCAAGATGATGCGTTTTCGCGCGTCGGCCGATGCGGAGCAGTCCTATCTTGTGGTCGTTGCGCGCGATGTCGCCAGCCGCGAGTTCCTGCGCGCGCGCTCGCAAAGCGTCGTGACGCGCGCGGCGATGGTGACGGTTGCGCTCGGCGTTGTCATTGGCCTCATCTTTTCACGTTCGCTGTTGAGGCGCGTCGAAGTCGTCAACAAAACTGCGCGGGCGATTCGCGGCGGTGATCTCGCCCAGCGTGTGCCGACCACGGGCTCCGGGGACGAGCTTGACGACCTCGGATCGAACCTCAATTCCATGCTCGACCAGATCGAACGGCTCATGGCCGGTATGCGCGAAGTTTCCGATAATATCGCCCATGATCTGCGCTCTCCTTTGACGCGTATTCGCAACCGTTTGAACGATGCGCTTGAGGGCGACGATAAGGCTAAGGATGAAGCCTTGCGCGCGACCATCGACGATTCGGAAAAAGTGCTGGCGACGTTCAATGCCCTTCTTTCCATTGCGCGCATTCAGTCGGGCGAGGGCGCCGGCGTCATGACGCCTATCGACATTGTCGCCATTGCCGAGGAGATGGCTGAGCTTTATGAGCCGGCGGCGCAGGACGCCGGTTTTGAATTTATCTTTATCACCGCGCCAACGCCGCCGGTGAAAGGCTCGCGTGAGCTTGTCAGCCAGGCGATTGCGAACTTCCTCGACAATGCGCTGAAATATGCAGAAGGCGGCACGCGCATCGAGCTCAAAGTGGGTCCCGCCAGGAATGGCGGCGCTATCCTTTCCGTCGCTGACGACGGACCCGGGGTGCCGCCTGAAAATCGTGACCGTATCTTCGAGCGTTTCGTGCGTCTTGAGCAGAGCCGGTCAACGCCGGGGTCGGGCCTCGGTCTCTCGCTTGTCTCAGCCATCGCCCGCGCCCATGGCGCAACGCTTGAGTTGCAGGACGGCTTGAAACATACAGATGACGAGGGCTGCGGGTTGCGCATCGTTATGACTTTTGCGCCGGCGGATTAGCGCCAGAGTTTTCACGTCTGAACAAAAATTTCACCTTTGAAAGGAGTCCCATGAGCAAGACCGAATTCATCGCCAATGTTGCGGAAGCGGGCGGCCTGTCCAACGCTGAGGCCAAGCGCGTCGTGGAGCTTGTGTTCGGTGAGATCGAAAAGGGGCTTGAGCGGGCGCGCAAGGATGGAAAGTACACCATTGGCACATTCGGCACTTTCACCATCTCTAACCGCCCTGCGCGAAAAGGGCGGAACCCCCGCACCGGAGAAGAGATTGAGATCAAGGCGTCGAAAAGTTTGCGATTCCGTCCGTCTTCGGCGCTCAAGGACGCGGCCGGCTGTTAGGCTGCAATTGATACAAATCAAATCCAGCCCGTTCACGGCGCTGCGGTTCTTTTTGCTGGATTTCTCCCCGCCGCCAGTGGCATTTTGCGCATGATGAAAACCTTAGCGGACATGATCGTCAGTGCGCCTGAAGCTTTCGACGGCGACGCGGCGGCGCGTTTTGTTGACGAGTTTGAGGGCGGGTTTCAGGACCTTCCCGAAGCGGCTCGGTCTCTTCTCAAGGGAACAGCCGGCTGTTCACCCTATCTTCGTCGCTTAGCTTTAAAACGTAAGGATGATTTGCCGGCGTTGTTCACGGCTGAGCCCGATGACATCATGCGTCGTGTGAACGCTGAAGCGCGCGCCATTGCAGCGTATGACACCCCCGATGAACAGATCCGCGCGCTGCGCCTGTTAAAACAGGAAGCGGCGTTGTTGATTGCGTTGAGCGATATTGGCGGCGCATGGGGGGTGATGCGGGCGACGAAAGCCTTGTCGGAATTTGCTGATGCTGCGCTTGAAGGCGCGCTCGCCGCCGCCGTCGCCCGCTCGCCTTTAGATAGCGCGCAAGGCCTTGTCATTCTCGCCATGGGCAAGCACGGGGCATTCGAGCTTAATTATTCCAGCGACATTGATCTCGTTATTCTGTTCGACCCTGAGCGCATGGGAGTCGATGACCGCCATACGGCGCAAAAATACGCCGTCGCCGTCACCCGTGACGTTATTAATCTCATCCAGACGCAAACGGCCGACGGTTATGTTTTTCGCACCGATCTGCGTCTGAGGCCCGATCCGGGTGTGACCGCGCTTGCCGTGACGATAAGCGCGGCGGAAGCCTATTACGAAGCCTTCGGGCAGAACTGGGAGCGCATGGCCTTTATCAAGGCGCGGCCAGTGGCTGGAGATCTTTCCATTGGCGATGAGTTTTTAAAAACCCTCCGGCCTTTCATGTGGCGCAAATATCTCGATTACGCCGCTATTGAAGATGTCCACGCCGTCAAGCGCCAGATGCATTCAGCGAAAGGCGGCGGCGAGATCGCTTTTGAAGGCCACGATATCAAGCTGGGGCGCGGCGGCATTCGCGAGATCGAGTTCTACGCCCAGACGCAGCAGTTGATCCTCGGCGGCAAGAATGAAAAGCTGCGTCAGCGCGCAACGCTTGATGCGTTGTCGGCGTTGTCGGAGGCGGGCGCTATCGATGGCGCCGACCGGGATATCCTGAGCGAGGCGTATCTTTATCTCCGTCATGTGGAGCACCGGCTTCAGATGGTGAATGATGAACAGACCCACCGAATTCCGATAGCTTCGAACGACGTTGCGCGGGTCGCGGTTTTTTCCGGCGCCGGAAACGCTGATGAGTTTCGCGGGAAAATACTGGAGACCCTGGCGGCGGTTGGCGAGCGCTATGACGGCTTGTTTGAAACCGCGGATGTGCCTGAATCGCGGCTGGGCCCGCTCGTTTTCACCGGTGTTGAATATCATCCGGCGACCATGCAAACCCTTGAAAAGCTCGGCTTCAAACGCGCGCAGGAGGTGAGTGCGGCGATCATGCGCTGGCACAAGGGCGGGCTTCGCGCCACGCGCACCGAACGCTCGCGCGTATTGTTGACGAAACTCATTCCGCCCTTGCTGGAGGCGTTGGCGAAAGCAAGCGACGCCGATGACGCCTTTTTCGCGTTTGAGGACTTTCTGACGCGGCTTCCCGCCGGCGTTCAGGTCTTTTCGCTACT
>JAUIEG010000466.1 GCA_030428745.1 Alphaproteobacteria bacterium | reverse complement strand
AATGGCGACGCCTTCGCCGACTATGACACAAGCGATTTCAACCAGTTTTTTCATCTCGATCTGTAGGCGGCTTTAATGACCCGGGACATTTTATTTCTGCTGGCGCCGGGTTTTGAGGATAAGGGCCGCCGCGAGTACTGCCCGGAATGTGCTGAAATCTGGGGCGTCCTTCATTATTTTCCAGCGATCAAGGAAGCGCTCGATATTCGCTATCAACCGCTTTTCCATCCGCGTCCTGATCTTGTGGATATGCTGGGGGACGGCGACTGGAATTGTCCGACGCTCATCCTCGCGGAAGGCGCTGACGCCGGCCCCCACGCAAAGGTCCAAACGGCGAAGGGCGTCCGGTTCCTCGACAACGCCCGCGACATCGCGAAATATTTCGCCCATCAATATGGAACGCCGTTCCCGCGCGGAAGCTGATCAGTTCACCTTAGTAATTGTCTTGATCATCTATTGACCCTATACTTGTAAAGCCGAAAGCCAGCGGGGGGAGACGCTAAAGGCTGCTGTATTTTCAAGTATTGTGCGTAGCGGGGACGAGCTTCAGACCATTTTGGGCGCACCGCCGCCTGTCGGGGCCAAAACGCTCACCGAGGCGACGGGTTGGCGCTGCGAAGAATGACGCCGCCGGCGCTCGTGGCGCGGGCGGTGATCGATCAGGATGAGAAAGACCGGCATTATTAAGTGGGAAGGAAAAAGGGGTGATGAAGTCATCGACTTTTGTGCTCGTACACGGCGCCTGGTGGGGCGGCGACTGGCTTTGGCGCGACGTTACGGACAGGTTGCGCGCCGAGGGGCACCGCGTTTTCGCCCCGCCCCTGACGGGGATTGGCCCGCGCGAACATCTCGCCGGCAATGGCGTTAATCTGACAACGCACATTCAAGATGTCGTCAATCTCATTAAATGGGAGGAACTGACCGATATTGTTCTGGTCGGTCATTCCTATGGCGGCATGGTGATATCGGGCGTCGCTGAACAGACGCCAGAAGGGACGATCCGCTCCATTGTCTATCTCGACGCGTTCCTGCCCGAAAACGGAGAGAGCGTTGCTTCTCTCGCAAGCAGTTTTAGAGATGTCGCGGGCGATCATGATCCCGTCCCGCCGCCGCTTTTCTTTGCCGGCGACAATCTGGAATTGCGGGCTATTCTGGAAAAGGGCGGGACGCCCCATCCGCGCGCCTGTTTTGAGGAGGCGCCGGCGCTCAACGGCGCCCGCGATCGGGTTGCGACCAAAACATATGTGCTGGCGGCGGTCGGTGATGTGTTCAAACCCTTTTACGAGAAGGTCAAAGACGACCCGTCATGGCGCAAGGAAACAATCGGCTGCAGTCATATGACCATGCTTGAGGCGCCGGTTGAGACGGCGGATCTCATCTTGCGCGCCGCGCGCTGACCGGGTTGCGCTTTTGCTCCGTTGCGCTAGGCCTTGTGCCGACGATTTCGAGCGAAAGTAATCCATGGCCAAGACATCCATCCTTGTCGCCGGCGCCGGGGGCCGCATGGGCCGCGCGGTGGTCGCGGAAATTCTGAAAACCCCGGGGGCGACGCTCGCCGGCGGCTTTGAGCGCCCGGGCGGGCCCGATATCGGTAAGGATATCGGCGTTCTTGCGGGGCTCGATGCGCTGGGCCTCACGGTTGAGGATGTGGCGGACACGGGGCTCTCCCGGGCCGGCGCCCTGATTGATTTCACCGTGCCCGCTGCGACGGTCGGCAACGCCCGGGCGGCGGCGGAAAAAGGCGTCGCCCATATCATCGGCACGACGGGCTTTTCCGCCGATGACGAGGCCGCCATCGCTGAGGCCGCCAAAACCATTCCCGTGGTCAAATCCGGCAATATGAGCGTCGGGGTGAATGTGCTGACCGCGCTTGTTGAGGCGGCTGCCAAGGCGTTGAACGATGATTACGATATCGAAATCTTCGAGGCTCACCATAGGGCTAAGGTCGATGCGCCTTCGGGAACGGCCTTGATGCTGGGCCGCGCGGCGGCCGCGGGCCGGGGTGTCGATCTTGATGACAAGCGCGCCTCGGGCGAGCGCACGGGCGCCCGGGAGCCAGGCGATATCGGCTTTTCGGTGATGCGCGGCGGCGGGATCGTCGGCGATCACCGGGTCGCCTTTGCGGGCATGCAGGAGGTGATCACGCTTTCCCATTCCGCCATCGACCGGGGCCTTTTCGCCAAAGGCGCTGTGGCCGCGGCGCGCTGGGCCCTGGGCAAGCCGCCGGGACTTTACTCCATGCGCGATGTGCTGGGCCTTTCCTAGCTGTCCTCCACTTGGTCCGCCCGTCTTGGTTAACCGGATAGGCTAGAATTCGAACGAGCCCCTAGAGGTTCGGGAAACCAAGCTTTGCCAGAATAGTCCTTCAAGAGAAGGGCCTTTCATGCGCACGGAAATCATCGCCGCCGCCGGGATTGTCGCCGCCGCCGTCATCGGCGTGCGCGCCATGGATGCGCGTGAGGCCGCGGCGCAAGGCTCTGAGCTTGAGTCTATGACCGTGCGCGCCGCGAGCGTGACGCCGTCCGGCGCGTCAGGATGGGGCGACGAAATCCGCATCGCCGCGTCTGCCGACCGCCAGTTTTATGTGAACGCCGACGTCAACCGCCGCACGGCGCGGTTTCTTGTGGACACCGGCGCGAGCTATGTGGCCTTGCGCGATTCCGACGCCCGCAACGCCGGCATCTATACATCCTACACGGATTATACTTATCCCGTGCATACGGCGAATGGTGAGACGAAGGCGGCCTTTGTCACCATCGACGAGATCGAAATCGACGGTCTTCGTATTGAAGGCGTAAAAGCCTTCATCCTCAAAGACGAACAGCTTTCGGTGAATCTTCTCGGCATGAGTTTCCTGTCGCGCCTTGAAAGTGTTGAGGCGCGCAAGGGCGAGCTGGTGTTGAGGGGCTAACCCTCCCGCGCCATCAAACTCGGTAGCGCGCCCATATCGGCGCCCGCCTGACGCATGAAAAATTCACGCATGGGTTTCAGTTTGCCAGCGGCGCTCATGCCGAGATCGCGGACAAGGCGTAAGGGGCCGATATCGTTTGAGAACAGCCGCACAAGGCTGTCACAACCGAGCGCCAGCGCGGCGCTGTCGAAACGCCGCCATTTCTGATAGTTCTGCAAGACGGTGAGCGCGCCAATATCGAGGCCCACATCGCGACC